>JBFFJL010000006.1:0-21561 GCA_041555955.1 Nevskiaceae bacterium | reverse complement strand
GCTCCTGGGTGGCCTGCTCCGCAGTTGTGGCTGCACCGGCAGCGCCGGCGCCCAGCACGGATGCGAGTCCGGCGAGTCGCTGTAGCAGGCGTCGGCGTTGCGGGTTGGTGGTGTTGTCCATCGGTTCGGCTCCAGTGGATGTGGGGTTGCGGACGGCGGCCTTGATGTGGGTCTTGTCGTGCCGTGGCCGCACGCGTCTGTCAGATCAGTGGTTCGTCGGGATTCGCCGGCATCTCGATCGCCAGTGCCGAGCTTGCCAGCGGGAAATGGGTGTGCAGAAACGCCGCGCCGCGTTCGAGGATGTCATAGCGAAACGCTTCTGCGGCCGGAGACAGTGCGCGCGCGCGCAGGTGAACGATATGCCATTGCCGGATCAGTGGGGTGTCCGCGATGGGTAGCCAGCGCAGCCGACGCAGTGACAGTTCGGTCTCGATCGTATGCAGCGACAGAAATGACAGGCCCATGCGCGCAATGACCGCCTGCTTGATGCTCTCGTTGCTGGTCATCTGCATGATCACCGGCGGATGCACCCGCCATCGGCGCAGACAGCTTTCCATCGCCAGACGGGTGCCTGATCCATGTTCGCGCATGATGAACGGCTCGGCGCTGAGCTGCGCCGGGGTCACCGTTTCGAGCTGCGCCAGGGGATGATCGGCGGCGGCGACAAAGGCCAGCGGATGTGGTGCAAACGGCTCGGCTCGGGTATCCAGCTCGCTCGGTGGGCGTCCCATGATCGCCAGATCGATCTCGTTGCGGTGCAGGCAGTCGACCAGATTCTGTCGATTGCCTTCGGTCAGCTTGATTTCGACTCCGGGGTGATCATGCAGAAAGCCTGACATCAGGCTGGGCAGGAAATACTTGGCAGTGCCCAGCATGCCGATGGTCAATCGACCGGTTTCGACCCGCCGCAACCGCGCAATCATGTCTTCGGCGTCCTTCAACGCTGAGAGCACACGTCGCGCGTGAATCAGCAGGTATTCGCCGGTGATCGTCAGCGAGACCGCACTGCTGCTGCGTTCGAACAGTGGCAGGCCGACCAGGGTTTCGAGTTGCCGGATCTGCATCGAGATGGCTGGCGGCGTCAGATGCAGCTCCTCGGCCGCGCGCACAAAGCTCAGGTGGCGGGCGACCGCCGTGAAGACCTGCAGCTGACGCGTGGTCGCTCTGAACATCAGTAAATCCTGAACTTGTACCTAAGTCATCGTGAATTCCATTTAACCTATACCCCCCCTAGCATCGTTGCAAGCCCAAGTAGATCACTGGAGCGCAACGATGAACGATCTCGCGACAACAACCACTGCAGACCGCCCGCGTGGCCGCTATGACGCGGGCGTGCTCAAGTACCGCGAAATGGGCTACTGGCAGCCCGACTACACGCCCAAGGACACCGATCTGATCTGCGTGTTCCGGATCACGCCCCAGGAGGGCGTTGATGCGATCGAGGCGGCCGCCGCAGTGGCCGGGGAATCATCGACCGCAACCTGGACCGTGGTCTGGACCGACCGCCTGACCGCCTGCGACAGCTACCGCGCCAAGGCGTATCAAGTGGACGAAGTGCCGAACACCGGCGCCGGAACGGCGACCCCGCAACAGTACTTTGCCTACGTGGCCTATGACCTGATCCTGTTTGAGGCGGGTTCGATCGCCAACCTCACCGCGTCGATCATTGGCAACGTATTCTCGTTCAAGCCACTGCGCGCCTGCCGTCTGGAGGACATGCGCATCCCGGTGGCTTACGTGAAGACCTTTCCCGGTCCGCCGACCGGCATCGTGGTCGAGCGTGAGCGCCTGAACAACTACGGCCGCGCGCTGCTCGGGGCAACGATGAAGCCGAAGCTGGGCCTGTCCGGGCGTAACTACGGGCGCGTGGTCTATGAAGCGCTCAAAGGTGGACTCGATTTCACCAAGGACGACGAAAACATCAACTCGCAGGCGTTCATGCATTGGCGTGACCGTTTTCTGTACTGCACCGAGGCGGTCAACCGTGCGGTTGCGACCAGCGGAGAGGTCAAGGGCCATTACCTCAACATCACGGCTGGAACGATGGAGGACATGTACGAGCGCGCTGAGTTCGCCAAGCAGCTCGGTGCGCCGATCGTGATGATCGACCTGGTGATCGGCTACACCGCGATCCAGTCGATCAGCCGCTGGTGCCGCAACAACGACATGATCCTGCACATGCATCGTGCCGGGCATGGCACCTATACGCGGCAGAAGAATCACGGCGTCTCGTTCCGGGTGATTGCCAAATGGCTGCGGCTGGCCGGTGTCGATCATCTGCACGCCGGCACTGCGGTGGGCAAGCTGGAAGGCGACCCGATGACGGTGCAGGGCTACTACAACGTCTGCCGCGATGCGGTGACGCAGCAGGATCTGGCGCGCGGTCTGTTCTTTGAACAGGACTGGGCCGATCTGGCCAAGGTCATGCCGGTGGCCTCCGGCGGCATCCATGCCGGGCAAATGCATCAGCTGCTGTCACTGTTCGGCGACGACGTCATCCTGCAGTTCGGAGGCGGCACTATCGGCCATCCGGCGGGCATCCAGGCGGGCGCGACCGCAAACCGGGTAGCGTTGGAGGCGATGACCAAGGCGCGCAACGAAGGCCGCGACATCGACCACGAGGGGCCGGAGATTCTGGCGGCCGCTGCGCGCTGGTGCACGCCGCTGAAGCAGGCACTGGAGACCTGGAAGGATGTGAGCTTCAACTACACGTCCACCGACACGCCGGACTTCGTCGCCACCGCGACGGCGTCGGCCTGAACCTGGAGTATCGATCATGCGACTGACCCAAGGTGCATTCTCATTTCTGCCCGATCTCACTGATGAGGAGATTCGTGCGCAAGTCGATTACGGGCTCGAGCACGGCTGGGCCTGGGCAATCGAGTACACAGACGATCCGCATCCACGCAACACCTACTGGGAAATGTGGGGAACGCCGATGTTTGAACTGCGTGACGGTGCTGGTGTTCTGTACGCACTGAATGAATGCCGCAAGGCTTGCGGCAACGGCTACATCCGAGTCTGCGCGTTCGACTCCACGCGTGGCGTCGAGTCGATCCGGATGTCGTTCATCGTCCATCGCCCTGACAATGAACCCGGCTTCAGTCTGGATCGCCAGGAAGGTGAGGGACGCAACGTGCGCTACCGCCTGCATGGCTACGCGGCCGACCGGTCGCCCGATGAGCGATACCGGGCGGATCCATGAGTGCGGATTCGACCCTCCTCGCGGGACGTGAATCCTCGGCGCCTGCGGACGGCACCATCGATCTGCAGGCCTTGCTGCGCGAGTCGGATGTGCAAAGCGTGCTGGATCAGCTGGACCGCGAGCTGATTGGTCTTGCACCGGTGAAGCGACGCTTGCGCGAGATCGCGGCCTTTCTGCTGGTGTCGCGGGCGCGCAAGCAGTTCGGTCTGGAGGTCTCGCCGCCGAGTCTGCACATGT
The DNA here is from genome assembly GCA_041555955.1 of Nevskiaceae bacterium. Classification (GTDB taxonomy): domain Bacteria; phylum Pseudomonadota; class Gammaproteobacteria; order Nevskiales; family Nevskiaceae; genus Solimonas. The sequence goes on along the minus strand of JBFFJL010000006.1, from coordinate 18,119 downwards.
GCTTCAGCGGCAACCCCGGTACCGGCAAGACCACGGTGGCCACGCGTATGGCGGACATCCTGCATCGCCTCGGCTACGTGCGCAAAGGGCATCTGGTTTCGGTGACGCGCGACGATCTGGTCGGGCAGTACATCGGGCATACCGCACCGAAGACCAAGGAGATCCTGAAGCGGGCAATGGGCGGCGTGCTCTTCATCGACGAGGCCTATTACCTCTATCGTCCGGAAAACGAACGCGACTACGGTCAGGAGGCGATCGAGATCCTGCTTCAGGCGATGGAGAATCATCGCGACGATCTCGTTGTGATCCTGGCGGGCTACAAGGACCGGATGGAAACCTTCTTTCGCGCCAATGCCGGGATGGCATCGCGGATCGCGCATCACATCGAGTTTCCGGATTACAGCGAAGACGAACTGATGCAGATCGCGCAGCTGATGCTGGCGCAGATGAACTACCGGTTGGACGCTTCCGGCGAGCAGGCGATGCGTGAGTACATCGGGCGTCGAGTGCGTCGGCCGAACTTTGCCAATGCACGCTCGATTCGCAATGCGCTCGACCGCGCACGTCTGCGTCAGGCCAATCGCCTGTTCGCGTCGCCTCAGGCGGTCGATCAGGCTGCGCTCAGTACATTGACTGCGGCAGACCTGCACGCGTCGCGCGTATTTCAGGAGCTCGACGCGGTGTCTCAAGGAGAAACGACATGATGCGCATGTATACCGGACGCACTACCTTGTCCAAGTTCCTGATCGAACATCTGCAGGATCAGGACGACGGCGGGCAGTTGGCGAGCTTGCTGGTGGACGTCGCCGCTGCTGTCAAGACCATTGCTGCGTTGACCGGGCGCGGGGCACTGGGCGGCCATCATGGCGACGCGGGCAGCGACAACGTGCACGGTGAAGCGCAGACCAAGCTTGATGTGCTGGCGGACACCATCATGATCGAGCACTGCAACTGGAACGGTCTGGTCGCAGGCATGGCATCGGAAGAGAACGAGCAAGCGATTTCGGTCGAAACAGACGGGCCGGTCGGGCGCTACCTGCTGGTGTTCGACCCGCTGGACGGTTCGTCCAATGTGGCGATGAATGTGTCGGTCGGCACCATTTTTTCGGTGCTGCGCCACACCACGTCCGATGCGCCCGTGGCAGCTGACTTTCTACAGCCTGGTGTGCGTCAGGTTGCCGCTGGTTATGCGATCTACGGGCCGGCGACGATGCTGGTGCTGACGGTGGGTAAAGGGACGCATGGTTTCACGCTCGACCGTGAGGTCGGCAACTTCGTGTTGACGCATCCGAGTATTGCGATTCCCGAGGAAACCAGCGAGTTCGCGATCAACACCAGCAACGAGCGCTTCTGGGAGCCGCCGGTTCAGCGCTACGTGACCGAATGCAAAGCCGGCGCCACCGGCGTGCGCGAGCGGGATTTCAATATGCGCTGGATTGCGTCAATGGTCGCTGACGTTCATCGCATCCTGATGCGGGGTGGTGTCTTTCTGTATCCGCGCGACTTCCGCGACCCGACGCGGCCCGGGCGTTTGCGGCTGATGTACGAAGCCAATCCGATTGCGTTTGTAGTCGAGCAGGCCGGCGGCGCCGCGTCGACCGGTCGCATGCGCCTGATGGAGGTGCTGCCCGACGACATGCATCAACGCATTCCGGTCATTCTCGGCTCACGAGCGGAAATCGAAAGAATTGAGCGCTATCACGGCGAGTATGAACAGGGCACTGACAAGCCTTATCGTAGCCCTCTGTTCAAGGAGCGATCGCTGTACCGCACCGAGGCCTGAAGCGCTGAGGTCTGAACGCTGGCGTGGCGGTGACCGTCGCGTGATCACAGGAGCAGATGATGTCGATCAAACATCCAATCATGGCCGTGACCGGATCCTCCGGCGCCGGCACAACGACGGTGATGCGCGCGTTCGAGCACATCTTCCGCCGCGAAAAATTGAAGGCGGCGGTGATCGAAGGCGATGCCTTCCATCGCTATGACCGCGTCGGTATGCGCACTGCGATGGCCGAGCAGGAGGCGCAGGGCTATCGCAACTTCAGTCACTTCGGTCCTGAGGCCAATCTACTTGCGGATCTTGAACAGACTTTTGCGCAATATGCGGAAACCGGTCGCTGTCGCACGCGACGCTATCTGCATGATCACGTCGAAGCGGAGGCCGCCGCGCAAGCCGCAGGAACCTTCACCCCTTGGAGTGAAGTCGAGGCCGATACCGACCTGCTTTTTTACGAGGGTCTGCATGGCGGTTATGCCGATGATCAGGTCGACTGCGCGCGTCATGTCGACCTGCTGATTGGCGTGGTGCCGATCATCAATCTGGAGTGGATCCAGAAGCTGCATCGTGATCAGAACCTGCGCGGCTACTCGCAGGAGGCGGTGGTCGATACGATTCTTCGCCGGATGCCGGACTACGTGAACTACATCTGCCCGCAGTTCTCGCGGACACATGTCAATTTTCAGCGGGTGCCGACGGTCGATACTTCAAATCCGTTCATTGCCAAGGACGTGCCAACGGCAGACGAAAGCATGGTCGTGATCCGATTCGCGGATCCACACGGAATCGATTTTCCGTATCTGCTGTCGATGCTGGATGGCTCGTGGATGAGTCGGCCGAACAATATTCTGGTGCCAGGCGGAAAGATGGGATTGGCGCTGCAGCTGATACTGACGCCGATGATTCTTCGTCTGATGGATCAGAAGCGTCGCGCCTGAGAAGCCATGGCGCAGTTTGATCTGATTCTGTTCGATCTCGATGGGACCCTGATCGATACGGCGCCGGAGATCGCCGACACGATCAATGACGTCTTGCGTGACGAAGGGATTGCGCCGGTGTCGCTCGAGGAGGTGCGTAACTGGATTGGGCATGGCGCTCGCGAGACCTTGCGACAGGCCTATGCCGTGCGCACGGGGGCGAACTTGTTGAGTGCGCGTGAGGTGGCTGTACTGGACCGGCTTTTTGCCCAATTCGCGCGGCATCACGCGCGACGCGTTGGCACTCACAGCACTTTGTTCGCCGGAGTTCGTGACACGCTCCAGGCGTTGCGTCAGCAGGAGCGCGCCATGGCCATGGTGACCAACAAGGAAGGACGCTTTGTCGACGCTCTGTTGCGCGCTCATGGGCTGTCGGGTTGGTTCGCTCCGGTCGTGGCTGGAGATACCTTGCCGGTACGCAAGCCGGATCCGCGTACGGTTCGGCATTGCCTGCAACACTGTGGCGTCGCACCGAAACATGCACTGCTGGTGGGCGATTCCGCCGTGGACGTCGAAACCGCGCACGCTGCCGGCGTGTCGTGTTGGGCGGTCAGCTATGGCTACAACGCCGGGCGACCGATTGCCGAAGCGCGGCCTGACCGTGTCATTGACTCGCTCGCAGAGTTGATCGAGGTGCGCGGCGCCGCAGCAGTCTGCGTGTAATGGGCGGGTCCCATCGGGGCGCCAATTGCGCACTGCAGCATTGACGCCTGAGTGCCCGTGGTGTAAATCACACCCATACGGGCATGGGTATGTCCCTCCGAAGATAAATAGAGAGGAGAACAAGCATGATTGGACGTTGCCAAGCGTCTGTCGGGCGCGCGCCGTTGGGCAGAGTGGCTGTTGCCGAAGGGGCTCAGTCATGAGTCAGCCCAAACCACTGTGGAATCCCTACGCTGCCGGAGCATTGCTGGGCGCCGGGTTGCTGCTCACGTTCATGATGACAGGTCACGGTCTTGGCGCCAGTGGCTTCACGACGCGCCTGACCGCTGCGCTGGCACACGGCGTGGCGCCGGCTGCCACCGAAGCCAACAGTTATATGGGTTCGATGGTCGAGGACGGCGCCAATCCACTGGATTCGTGGATTACCTGGCAGGTTATCGGTCTGGCACTGGGTGCATTGATCGCCGCGGTTACTGCCGGACGGTTCAGGATCACTGTGGACGGTCCAGGTCGACTCAAGATCAGCTCGCGACTGGTGCTGGCATTCGCCGGTGGAGCGATCGCGGCGTTTGGCGCGAGGATGTCGCTGGGATGCACCAGTGGCTTGGGTCTGTCCGGAGCGGCAACCTTGGCAACGGCCGGATTTCTGTTCCTGATCGGGTTCTTTGCAACCGGGGCCGGCTTCGGCCTGTTGATGAAGAGGTATTGGCAATGACATTCCCAATGGCAATCAGCGGCGTGGCATCGGGCCTGATCTGCGGACTGATTTTTGGTTTTGCGCTGGAGCGCGCGGGCTTCGCCAGCGGATGCAAGCTGACCGCGCAGCTGCGCTTTCGTGACTGGGCCGTGTTCAAGGTGATGTTCACCGCGATCCTGGTGTGCGCGGTCGGGCTCTATCTGATGGATATGACCGGGGTGATGCCGGCAGAGGCGATCTATATCCCGACCACCTACGTCTGGGCCACGCTGCTGGGCGGTGTGGGCGTCGGGGCCGGTATGGCGATCGGCGGCTACTGCCCGGGCACGTCGGTGGTCAGCTTCATGTCCGGACGCATCGATGGGCTGGTGTTCTTTGTCGGCCTGTTGTTTGGCACTTTGGCATTTTCGGGCGTCTATGAGCGACTTGAACCGGTGCTCGAGGCGCTACCGGGGCCTGAAGCACAAACGGTCCCGGAGTTGCTGCACCTGCCGACCTGGCTGGTGCTGCTGGCCCTGCTTGCGGTTGCAGTGGTGGTTGGCTGGTTGACACGTGGCCCGGTGCCGGACGCCCCGTGTGCGACGGCGACACCGCGTGCGCCAACGGCGCAGGCGCCAATGGGCGGAGCCACCCGCAACGCCACCTGACACACACACATTCCTGCGGCCGCCAGCACGGTCCGGAAACGTCTATCGATGGAGATGATGATGTCCAAGAAATCCCCCCGCCGTTCGCTGGCCAGTGCGGTTGGCGCACTGAGCCTCGCCTTGAGCGGTGTCGCAGCTATGCCGGCCGCGGCCGAGGATATGGCCGCAGAGCCTTCGCCGGCGCCCACGGCGACGACGGCTCCCGATGCTTCGCAGCCGGCAGAACCGACCACGGACGCAACGACCGCCGCGCCAGAGGAAAAGCGCAGCGCAGTCAACCCCTGCGCGCCGGCCAAGAAGAAGAAACGCCCCGCGGGTCCCTGCGCGGTTGGCGGCTGAAGGGCGTGTCGGCGGCGCACTGAATCATGGCCCCCCGCTACGGCGCGCTGCAGCCGAAGCTCGATACAAGCCAACTGCTGGCGCGGTGTGCTGCTGATGAATTGGGAAGGTCCGCCGCAGCGGCTGCCCAGCTGACCCAACAGATGGTTCGACTGGCACGGTCCGGCCGGTCGATCCTCGGCGAGCTGGCCGGTGCCGCGGCAGCGCCGAAGGTCTGGCAGCACCTGCCTGAAGGCGATGCCCATGATCCGCGTAGCGGCTATCGCTATTACTACCACTGTCATGCGGGGCACGGGGCTGTGCATTCCGAGCACGGCCATTTTCACGTCTTTGCCGATGACGACAGCGCAGGCGGCGTGACGCATCTGGCGGCCATCGGGGTGGATGCGCACGGGCTGCCGCTGCGGCTGTTCACCACCAATGGCTGGATCACCGATGAGCGCTGGCGACCGGCTGCGCGAGTGCTGGAGCTGATTGATGGCTTTGTTCTTCGTGCGCCGCAACGGTTGCAGCAGGTGCATGCCTGGTTGCGCGCGCTGCTCCAGATGTTTCGGCCTCAGCTTCGCTGGCTGTTGCGTGCGCGCGATCAGCGCTTGCGTGAATTGCGTGGGGGGCAGCCGCGTCCGGGGCTGTTCGATGATCGGCGCGTGACGGTATTGAGTCAGATCAAGGTTTCACTCGCACAGCAGGCGTTGGCGCTGGATGCGCTGACGGCCTGAACATCAATCAATCGACTGGAGGCAGTGTGATGAAAGTATCCGTGTTGGCAAGTGTGTCCGCCATGGTGTTGGCGATGGGATCGATGGCCGCCGTTGCGGGCGGCGTGCCAGGGCCGGTTGTGTCGGCCGAGTGGCTCAACAAGCATGCGGGCGACGTTATCGTGATCGATGTGCGTGACGATGCAGAGAGCTTCACGCAGGCGCCGGAGTACGAGGCCGGTGATGGCGGATCCAAGAAGCTGGTTGCCGCGGGCGGGCACATCGCCGGCGCGCGTCTGATCGAGTTCGGCAAGCTTCGCGTGAGCCGCGAGATTGAAGGCAAGAAAATCGACAAGCTACTGCCGGACCAAGCCTACGTTGAGGATCTGATGCAAGCCGCGGGCGTGCCCCAAGGCAAGGCTTTGGTCATCACCTCGCCTGGCGAAACAGGAAGCGAAGTTGAAGAGGCGGCGCGTCTGTACTGGACGTTGAAGGTCTACGGCGCCGATGACATGGCCATTCTCGATGGCGGCAACGCGGCCTGGCTGGAGGCCGGATACGCCGTCAGCACCGACAAGCCGTCGCCAGCGCGTGGCGACTGGAAGGCCTCTGCGGCGCGCGCGGCCTATCTGGCTCACACGGCAGATGTCGAGAAAGCAGTGAAGGGCGATGTGCAACTGGTTGATGCGCGACCACTGGATCAGTACCTGGGCCTGAAATTCAAGAAGCCGGCGGTCGCTGCGGGTGGTCATGTGGCTGGCGCCAAGAACATGCCGGCGGATGTGCGTACGCGCGGCGTCGGTATTGCGCAAAAATTCCTGAGCGAAAAGGAATACCGTGGCGTGCTGGCGGCGCAGGGCATTGCGGCAGACAAGCCGGCGATCACCTATTGCAACACTGGACATATGGCTGCAGGTGCCTGGTTCGTCGAAAGTGAGATTCTGGGTGGTAAAAACGTCAGCTTGTACGACGGCTCAATGCACGAATGGACCACGCTCGGTCACCCGGTCGTTGGCGTGGCGGACTGAGCAGCCTCCATCCTTGCATGATCTGAAGTCACAAGCGGGTGCGCGAAAGTCGCCCGCTTGTGACGTTCAGGGCGGAGAGGATTCCAGCAACTCTGCCTGCATCTCCAAGAATACGCTGTAGGCATTGCGCCGGTTGGCGTCGGCGAAGGTCGGCAGTTTGGCGAATGCTGACCAATCGGTATTGGCATAGGCTTCGTCAAAATCATCCAGCTGCGCTGCGGCATCGCCCATGCGTTGACGCAGGTACTGGAGATAAGCGCGCGTCATTCGCAGCTCCTCGTCAACCGCTTGCGAGGCCGGGCCGTGGCCCGGGACGACGAACCTGGGGTGGATCTGCGCCATCCGCTCCAACGCCCCAAGCCAGTTGCGGGTATTGGCGTCGACGACGTAGGGCAGTCGACCGGAGAAGAACAGGTCACCGGCGAACAGCACGCTTGGTTCGCGCACGAACAGCATCAGATCACTGGGCGAATGCGAGTTGCCGCCGTCGATCAGTTCAAAATGCGTGCCGCCGAATTCAAACGGAATCGAGACCGCGCCGTCGAAATGGATCCAACGGTCGGCGGGAACCAGCTGGGTTTCAGAATTGACCCATGGCGCCAGCTCCTTGCGGCGAATCGCCAGGCGTTCCCGGGCGATATCCGAACCCAGATAATCCTGACCCTCGCGCCGTGCCCAGATCATGGCGCCAGCGGCTTTGAATGCTTGCAGGCCATAGATGTGATCGGCGTGATAGTGACTGGTGATCACGAGCTTGATCGGGCGCTCTGTCACACGCTTGATGGCGTCAATCATCTGTGTGCCCAGGGGCGGGGTGCCCAATGCATCGAATACGACGACTCCAGCTGCGGTAACGACGAATCCGGCGTTGCTGGTGAAACCGTGGTTGTCGGCGCTGGCGATGCCGGTCTTGCCGTGGAAATACCAGACGCCGTCGGCCACCGATTGTGGGAAGAGATCCGGATTATCGGCGAGGACTTCATGCCGCGACTGGTCGTGCGCGCAGCCACTCAGTGCGCCCCAAGACAGGGTCAATGCGACGGCAAAGGCGGGACGGATCAGTGTTTGCATGAGGCTTGCATATGCTTGCTGGACTTGAGATACACTCGGGGGTATAACATATTGACGTATAAGACACGCACTGCTCTCGCCGCAACGACGGCATGAAGATGGTGCGACACCGTGCGAGGTGAGGATGAAAGCACACACAACAGGCGCTGTCGGTAAAGATTGCCTCCGATTTCAGGGCGGGGGTCGATTTTTGCAGCTGGACGCGCCCCGTTTTTCGGAAGGCCTCGCGGGTCTTGGGAGCGGGCTGCTATGACGCCGAAAAGAATCCGGCCAGGGCGGCTGCTGAAGGCTCCCGAATCGTTCCTTGACCCGCAGTTCATTGCCGAGGTTAAGCAGCATGGCTTTGACGAGACGCGCCGCGCATTTCTGCGCAAGAGCTTCCTCGCTGCCGGCGCAGCGTTAACCGCGGCGCCGCTGGGCGAGGCTTTGGCCGCACCAGCGAACGGCGATCCCGACATTCTCAATTTGCCTCCATGGACGACAACGCTGGGTAAGCCGGTCGCATCGCGGCCCTATGGTGCTCCGGCGAAGTACGAAATGAATCTGGTCCGGCGCGAGAGCCCCGGGCTGGCCAGTGTGTCCCAGGCCTCGGTCGCGTTTACGCCGTTACAGGGCATGTTCGGCATCATCACGGCTTCCGGCCTGCACTACGAGCGTCATCATCAGGGTTGGGAAGAAATCGACCCGGCACGACATCGGTTGATGATCAACGGTCTGGTCAAGCGGCCCCGCGTCTACACGATGGACGATCTCATGCGCCTGCCTTCAGTCTCGCGCATCCATTTCCTGGAGTGCGGAGCCAACACGGCGATGGAGTGGGGCAACGTCGCGGTGCCGACGGTGCAATACACACACGGCATGTTGTCCGGTTCCGAGTTTACCGGCGTGCTGCTGTCGACCCTGCTCGAAGATGCCGGATTCGATCGCAAGCGTGGCCAGTATCTACTGGCCGAGGGTGCCGATGGTTCGAGCATGACCCATACGCTGCCGATGGAAAGGGTGCTGGACGACTGTCTGGTGGCCTACGGGATGAATGGCGAGATGCTTCGACCGGAAAATGGCTATCCACTGCGGCTGGTCGCGCCAGGCATCCAGGGTGTGTCCTGGGTTAAGTGGCTGCGGCGCCTCGAAGTGGGCGACCAGCCCTGGAACGCCAAGGATGAGACGTCGCAGTACGCCGACCTGATGCCGGATGGCATGCAGCGGCAGTACGCAACGATTCAGGAAGCGAAGTCGGTCATCACCAGCCCGTCCGGAGGGCAGCGGCTGATCGACAAGGGCTTTTACAACGTTACCGGTCTGGCGTGGTCGGGGCGCGGAAAGGTCAAGCGCGTCGATGTGTCCTTTGACGGGGGCATCAATTGGCACGCTGCGCGTCTGGAGCAGCCGGTGCTGACCAAGGCGCTGACGCGGTTCAACATCGACTGGGTCTGGGACGGCGCGCCTGCGATTCTGCAGAGCCGCGTCATCGACGAGACCGGCTTTGTGCAGCCGACCTACACGCAGCTGCGTGAAATGCGGGGGACGCGTTCGGTGTATCACAATAACGCGATCCAGTCGTGGAAAGTCGCCGAATCCGGCGAAGTCTCCAACGTGCAGGTGTGATTGCCATGCGCCTATCCATCTTGTTTGGAGTCATCGCTGCAGCTGCCGCGCTGAACGTCCACGCCGACTATGCCGGCGTCGGTCGTGATGCCACTCCGGCGGAAGTCGCAGCATGGGATATCGATGTGCGTCCGGACTTCCTTGGACTGCCTCCGGGTTCAGGCAGCGTCGAGGACGGCGAGGAGTTATGGATCGAGAAATGCTCCAGCTGCCACGGTGATTTCGGTGATGCCAATCATGTGTTCCCGCCGCTGATCGGCAATACCACCACCGAGGACATCGAAACCGGGCACGTCGCTTCGCTGAAGACGGGCGGCGCCGTGCGCACGACGATCGCCAAGGTCAGCACGGTGTCGACCTTGTGGGACTTCATCAACCGTGCAATGCCATGGAACGCACCGAAATCGCTGAGCACGGATCAGGTCTATGCGGTGCTGGCCTACCTTCTGAATCTGGCCGAGATCGTGCCCGCCGACTATGTATTGTCGAACGAGAACATTGCCGAGGTGCAGCAGCGCATGCCGAATCGCAATGGCATGACCCGCGACCATGGCATGTGGACGATCAACGGCAAGCCGGACACGCACAACACCGCGTGCATGAAAAGCTGCAAGAAGGACGTGACGATCCTGTCGTCACTGCCCGACTATGCACGGAGTGCCCACGGCGATCTGTCCAAGCAGAATCGCGAGTACGGGCCCGTACGCGGCGTGGCAACACCGGACGAAGGTACCGCCGAGCCGGCGGCGGCTGCAACCGACGACAAGACGCCTGGCCCGCCGACGGCGATTCTCGCGGCCAACGGCTGTACCGGATGTCACGGCATGGATCAGAAGGTGGTCGGTCCCGCTTTCAGCCACGTGGCGGAGAAGTATCACGGCCAAGCCGACGTTGTCAGCCATCTCACCGGCCGTATTCGGAGTGGCGGTTCCGGCATATGGGGCTCGATCCCGATGCCGCCGCAACCGCAATTGACGGACGTCGAAGTCCAGACGATTGTCGAATGGTTGGCCGCCGGCGCCAAGCATTAGCATGACCCCCTTGATCGCAGATAGTGGCATGACCAAAGAACCACGGAGTCATTTGATATGAATTACCCCCGCAGATCGTTTCTGAAGCTTGGTGGAACCGCGTTGGCCGCGCTGGCGACGACGGCGCTCTGGCCGTTGCGCGCGCTCGCCGCGGCAGTGCGCCCGGAGGCGGCATTCGTGGCCAAGGATCTCGAGGGCACTTACAAAGGGTTGGGCGGCATGCCGACCGAAAGCGCCGAAATCGATTTATCGACGCCCGACATCGCCGAGAACGGTGCCGTGGTGCCGATCAATGTCACCAGCAAACTGCCAGGGACCGAGGAGATCTACATTCTGGTCGAGAAGAATCCGAATCCGCTGGCGGCGATGTTCACGATTCCCGAAGGCACGGAGCCGTTCGTCAGCCTGCGCGTCAAGGTCGCGCAGACCTGCAATCTGATTGCGGTGGTCAAGGCCGGTGGCAAGCTCTACAGCACGGCGAAGGAAACCAAAGTCACGCTCGGCGGTTGCGGCGGCTAAGGGCCTCGCAGTTCATTCGCCGTCAACGCAAAAGCAATCTGGAGATAGACCATGGCAAGCCCGATGCGGATTCGCGCCAAGACCACCGATGGCGTCACCGAGGTCAAGGCATTGATGTCACACCCGATGGAGACCGGTATGCGCAAGGACGCGGACGGGAAACCGATCCCCGCGCACTACATCACCGAAGTCACCGCCACGCATAACGACAAGCTGGTGCTGCATGCCTACTGGGGCCCGGCGGTTTCGCAGAACCCGTTTTTGAATTTCCGTTTCAAGGGCGGCGCCGCGGGAGACACCGTCACGATCAAATGGGTCGACAATCAGGGCGAGTCGCAGTCCGAACAGACCGCGTTGACCTGAGCGTTGCGCGCGCCATCCGGCCGACACGAGAGGATCCAGGGCATGAAAATGAAAAACGGTCTCTTCGCTGCATTGGCCTGGGTGACGCTGGCGGCGCTGAACGTGCCGGCGGCCGCGGTCGCTCAGGATGCCGGTGACGACATCTTCGCGCAGTATCGGGAGATGTTCGGTGACGACAATCCTGCCGAGTTGATCGAGCTGCAGGGCGAGGATCTGTGGTCGCAGACGCGCGGGCCGAAGAAGGCTTCGCTGGAACAATGCGATCTCGGCTTGGGGCCCGGCAAGCTTGATGGCGCCTATGCGCGCTTGCCGCGCTACTTTGCCGACACCAAACGCGTGATGGATCTGGAAACCCGGTTGATCCACTGCATGGTCACCCTGCAGGGGTTTGCCGAAAAGGATCTGGTCGCCAAGCCGTTCTCCGGCCGTGGTGATCAACCTAGCGACCTCGAGGCGCTTTCGGCGTTTATCGCCGGCCGCTCGCGCGGAACACCGATCGAGGTGTCGCAGGCCCATGCGCAGGAACGCGCGGCCTATGAGCGCGGCAAGGCGTTTTTTTTCTACCGAGCCGGACCGCATGACTTTTCCTGTGCCACCTGCCATTCACAGAGTGGCAAGCGCATCCGCCTGCAGGCACTCCCCAACCTGACCGAGGCGGCCGACGCACGCAAGGCCTACGCGACCTGGCCCGGATACCGGATTTCGGAAGGTACCGTGCGGACGATGGAGTGGCGCATGGGTGATTGCGCACGACAGCAGCGGTTGCCGGAATTGCAGTTTGGGTCGGATATCGCGATCGGACTGATCACCTATCTGGGCGTGATGGCCAACGGCGAGCCGATGAACGCTCCCGGATTGAAGCGCTAGCGGAGACTGACATGCACCGAACGGTAACTTGGAGCCTGCTGGGCGCTGCGCTGTGCTGCACTTCGATGCTGGTGGTCGCAGCGGAGAAACCCGACCCGCTGGGCGATGTGGCCGCGTCGTTCAAGGCGCGAGGTCAGGCCGGCATGGACCGGCTCGAGCGTAACCCGATGCAGCAGGCCTGCAGCCAGCCGACGAGCGCTGAGCCGCCTGTCGACGAGGCGAACGAGATACGCAGCGGCGCGCAGAAGCGTGTCCGGCCGCCATCAAACGGACAGTATCTGGGTGACTGGAAGGCGGGGGAGACAATCGCGCAGACCGGAAAGGGCATGCAGTACTCGGACGACCCGGCAGAACCCAATGGCGACAACTGCTATGCCTGTCATCAAATGGCCTCCAGTGAAATCGCCTACGGCACCCTGGGCCCGAGCTTGGCCCAGTACGGAAAACTGCGTGGTAATAGCAACGCGATCCTCGAATACACCTGGTCGCGTCTGTGGGATTCGCACATCTACAACGTCTGTTCTCACATGCCGCGATTCGGTGACGCCGGCATCCTGACCGAGCAACAACTGAAGGACGTGATGGCCTATCTGTTCGATCCGGCATCGCCGGTGAATCAGTGACGCCGGGAGCACGCGCATGAACCGGCGAGAGTTCCTGCAAGTACTGGCTGCAGCCACCGCTGCGGGCCTGCCGCTGGCGCCACGCAGAGCGCTTGCGGCGTCGCACTTTGACGGCCTGTATCAGATTCCGCGCTTCGGCAATGTGCATCTGCTGCACATGACTGACTCGCATGCCCAATTGCAGCCGATCTATTTTCGCGAGCCATCGGTCAATCTCGGAATCGGTGAGGCACGTAATCGCGCGCCGCATATCGTCGGCGCGAATTTCCTGAAGCGGTTCGGACTCCGGCCCGGCACGCCGGAAGCCTATGCGTTTTCATGCCTCGACTTCGAGGCGGCAGCGCAGCGCTATGGCAAGGTTGGCGGCTTCGCGCACCTGGCGACACTGGTCAAACAGCTCAAAGCGTCGCGCCCCGGCGCCTTGCTGCTGGACGGCGGTGATACCTGGCAGGGCTCCGGCACCGCGCTATGGACCCAAGGCCAGGACATGGTCGATGCGATCCTGCAGCTCGGCGTCGACGTGATGACCGCGCATTGGGAATTCACATTGGGTGAAGTTCGCGTGCAGGAGATCGTCGGCGGCGCGCTCAAAGGCAAGATCGACTTTCTGGCACAAAATGTCGCGACCGCGGATTTTGGCGACCCGGTATTCGACGCCTACACCTTGCGTGAAATGAATGGTGTGCCGGTGGCGATCATCGGCCAGGCCTTCCCGTATACGCCGATCGCCAACCCGGGGCATTTGGTGCCGAACTGGACCTTCGGCATCCAGGAAGAACATCTGCAGTCGGTGATTGACGAAGCGCGCGGCAAGGGCGCCCAGGTGGTGGTGCTGTTGTCGCACAACGGCATGGATGTCGATCTGAAACTGGCTGGACGTGTGCACGGGCTCGACGCCATCCTGGGCGGCCACACGCATGACGGTATGCCGCAGCCGGTGCTGGTCGATAACGGTGACGGCAAGACGCTGGTGACCAATGCCGGCAGCAATGCCAAATTCCTTGGCGTGCTCGATTTCGACGTCAAGAAGGGCAAGATTGCCGACTGGCGTTATCGACTGTTGCCGGTGTTCGCCGATGCGTTGCCGGCCGATCCTGGCATGCAGGCCCTGATCACCCGTGTGCGCAAACCTTACGAAAAGCAGCTCGGCGAAGTGCTGGCGACGACCGAGGATCTGCTGTACCGCCGCGGCAATTTCAATGGCACCTTCGACCAGTTGATCGTCGACGCGATGATCAATGTGCGCGAAGCGCAGATCGCGTTTTCACCCGGGTTCCGCTGGGGCACCAGTCTGCTGCCGGGCAGTCCGATCACGATGGAGCATGTGCTTGATCAGACCGCGATTACCTATCCCAGCACGACCTTGACCGAGATGACCGGTGAGCGCGTCAAGGCGGTGCTGGAAGACGTCGCGGATAATCTGTTCAACCCTGATCCCTACTACCAGCAGGGCGGTGACATGGTGCGTGTCGGTGGCCTGACGTATGCCATCGAACCCGGTGCTGCGATGGGGCAGCGGATTCAGGACATGCGCCTGGACGGCAAGCCTCTCGACGCCAGCAAGACCTATAAGGTTGCCGGCTGGGCGTCGGTGCAGCCCAACGCCGCCGGTGAGCCGATCTGGGACGTGGTGGCGCAGTGGCTGCGTGACCGCAAGACGGTGACGGTGCCGTCGCTCAATCAGCCTCGTTTAATCGGCATCGACGACAACCAAGGCTTGGTATGACGCAAGCGGTCCGGCGTGTGACGGCCCCGTGCGATGCCGCTTCAGGCGTACTTGGCCAACAGCCGGGTCTTCTCGGCAATGCGCTCGCGGGCCTTGTCGTCCGTCGGCGTGCCTTGCAGTTCCATTTCCAGGCTGCAGGCCATCATTTCGTAAAACGCACGGTCCAGCGCCTTGCGCGCAGCGGCCAGCTGCTGCGCGATGGCATCGCAGTCTTCATCGCGTTCGATCATCGTCAAGACGCCGCGAATCTGCCCTTCGACTCGGCGCAGGCGATGGACCACATCCTGCTGATGCGAGGGTGTGTTCGGCGCCGTTTGCGCGGCAGCGCTCTTGCTTGCCGAACGGGTGGACTTGCTGGATTTGGCGGGCGACGGCATGCGGATGTCCTCTACCCCGACGCTGGGGTGTGTCACTCAAAGCAGTTGATGGGTCAGGTCCGCGCTACCTGCGCAGACGGGGTTGCCTGCGATACTACCGACTGCCAGAGTGGCGTGCACGTCAAACAGGGGAGGCAAACGTGGAGATTGTGATTCAACCGGAACAGTGGCTGCGCTCACTGGCCGGGGGCTTGGTGATTGGTTTTTCGGCCGTGCTGCTGCTGGGCATCAATGGCCGCATCGCCGGGATCAGCAGCATTCTGGCGGGCATTCTGCCGTCTGCCCGCGTGATGTCGGAGTGGTCCTGGCGCGTGATGTTCATCGCCGGCCTGATCGTCGGCGGCGCGGTGTTTGCGCTGCTGTGGCCGGGCGCACTGCAGCACACCTTGCAGACCGGCTGGGCCGGAATGGCGCTGGCGGGGCTGGTTGTCGGATTTGGAACGCGGATGGGTAGCGGGTGTACCTCCGGGCATGGCGTGTGTGGCATTGCGCGGACGTCGCGGCGTTCGATCGTGGCGACGGTCACGTTCATGACTTTCGGCATGCTCACCGTCTTTATCGTGCGCCACGTGTTATGACGTTCAGAAAATCCCTGTCGGCTTTGCTTTGTGGCCTCCTGTTCGGCGTGGGCCTGAGTCTTGGCGGAATGACCGACCCGGCCAAAGTGGTGGCATTTCTCGACCTCGCCGGGCGCTGGGACCCGTCGCTGGCGTTTGTGATGGGGGGCGCCCTGTTGCTGACGACGCCGGCTTTCCGCTGGCTGCTGCGGCTGAAGCGGCCGATGTTCGAAGAGCGTTTCGTTCTGCCGACCAAACAGGATCTCGATCTGAATCTGCTGGCGGGAGCCGCATTGTTCGGAATTGGCTGGGGCATCACCGGGCTGTGCCCGGGGCCGGCGATCGTTGCGCTGGCGACCGGCGTTCCGCAGTTCTTTGTGTTTGTCGTTGCGATGATCGTCGGCATGTGGCTGAGCGATCGCGTCACGCTGCTGCAGACCCGGCGGCAGATGATGCGTACGACCGTGCCTTCGACATCGAATCTGTCCGGCTCATAGGCATGCGACGGCAGCAGCGGGTTCCGGCATGATCTTCCGGCAATTGTTCGATGCGGCCTCCAGCACGTACACCTATGTGCTGGCTTCAGCGCGAGGCCGCGAAGCCTTGATCATCGATCCGGTCAAGGAGCAGCTGGCGCACTATCTGGCGCTGATCCGCGATCTGGATCTGAAGCTGGTGACGGCGATCGATACGCATACGCATGCCGATCACATCACCGCACTGGGTGATCTGCGCGACAGCACCGGCTGCGTGACCGTGATGGGCGAATTCACCCGCGCGCAATGCGTGTCGAGCCGCATCAGCGACGGGCAGATGCTGGACGTCGACGGGATTCGCCTGCAGGCGCTGTACACGCCGGGGCACACGGATGAATCGTTCAGCCTTGTGCTGCATCCGGATCGCCCCAAAGCGGTGTTCACCGGCGACGTGCTGCTGATCCGTGGCACCGGGCGCACCGATTTTCAGGGTGGGGATCCACGCAAGTCCTGGCATTCAATCGTCAACACCCTGTTCCGTCTTGGCGATGACACGCTGGTTTACCCGGGGCATGACTACAAGGGCTGGACTGCGTCGAGCATCGGCGAAGAAAAGCGGGCCAATCCGCGCCTCGCCGGCAAGACCGAGGACGAGTACGTGCAGATCATGACTTCACTGAATCTGCCGAATCCGCGCCTGATGGATATCGCGGTGCCGGCCAATCTGGCGTGCGGTCAGCAACAGTAGGCCGGCGCTTGCCGGCCGCCGCGACCGCGCTTGGGTGTGGTCTATTGCTGGCAGTCATGATGCCGCTTGGGGCGGCGGAACTGCTGATGTACACCGATCCGAGTTGTGGGCCCTGCCGTCTGTTCGAGCGAGAGGTTGGCGGCATCTACCCCAAAACTGCAGAGCATCAGAGGGCGCCGTTGCGTCGCGTCAAAATCCACGCCGCGCAGCCTGACGATCTGCGTTCCTTCGAGGTGCCGACCGTCGCGCCGACCTTTGTGCTGGTCGACGCGGGCCGGGAAATCGGCCGCTTCAGCGGCTACGCCGATGACGAACTGTTCTGGCTCAGTCTGACCACCTTGCTGGGGCAGCTTCCCGACTGAAGCTCATGCGCAGTCAGCGCACAAGCTTGCCGTCGGTATCCAGTACGGTGACTTCGCCCCAACCCAACTTGCGGATGGGCGCTTCGATTTTGGACAGATCGCCGACCACGATCCAGGTCAGCGCGTCCGGGTGTACCAGACGCTTCACCGCCGCGTTGACCTGCTGCAGGTCCAGCGCTTCGGCGCGCGTCACATAGTCGTTCCAGTAGCTGTCCTGCAGGCCGTAGCTGAGCACCGTGGTGTAGGAGCCGGCGATGTCGCTCGCGGTCTCGTTATTGCCGGGCAGCGATCGCACCAGGCTGTCACGTGCGAAATCGAGTTCGTTTTCGGACAGCGGGTGCTTGCCGATGACGCCTTCCAGCTCCTTGCGCGTCTCGATCAGCGATTCGGCGGTCTTGTCGGTCTGCACCGGCGCGTAGGCGAAAAACGGGCGCTGGGCCTTGGCGCCGGAAACGACGGTATAGGCGCCGTAGCTCCAGTGCTTGTCCTCACGCAGGTTCAAGTTCATGCGCGAGATGAAGTTGCCGCCGAGCGCAGTGTTGGCGACTTCCATCGCCAGATCGTCCGGGTCTGACTTCGGCGGGGCCAGATGTGCCGCCAGGATCAGCGACTGTTCGGCCGCGGTGCGGTTGATCAGAAAGATGCGCGGCTGCGTCGGCAGCGCCACAGTGTCCAGCTGCTTTTTCGGGGTTTCGGTATCAGGCGGGGTCCAGCTGCCGAAGCGTTTCTCGATCAGAGGGCGGATTTCGTCCAGCGTGGTGTCACCAACCACCAGCAAGGTGGCCCGATCCGGACGCACCCAACGCTGGTAGAACGATCGCAGGTCATCGGTGCTGATGGCGGCGACGCTGGCTTCGGTGCCGTTGCCGCTGCGCGGGTTGGCGTAGGCGTGCCCGTCGCCATAGATCAGGCGCGTATACAGCCGAGAGGCAATGCCGTAGGGCTGTGCTTTCTCCTGCTGGATGCGC
>JBFFJL010000005.1:0-21642 GCA_041555955.1 Nevskiaceae bacterium | reverse complement strand
GCCCCGCGCGATACGCTATCGCGCGGGGCTTTTTCATCAGGTGCGCATGCTGCCTTGGGGAGGGGAATGTGGAATCGGAATACGACGGATGACGACGATCGGATATGACTTTCGGTTGCACCGGAGTCGCGCGACGCTCGACGGCAATGAATATGTCGAGCTGCAGACGGGGCCGTTTGCGCAGCACTACTGGAAGGATGACTCGTGCTACGTCCTTGCGCGATCGTTCGCGCTGGTTGACCAGCCGCTGCGCGAATTCACGGATTACGTCGACATCTACTCAACGCTGGACGTCGGCGGCGACGGGGTGGCGCCCTGCTGTGCCGCATGGCGTGCCGTTGCGCAGCAGATCGAAGCGGGTGATGTGCTCGCTGCGGTGCGTGCGCTGGGCATTGCGCAGTTGCCGTTGATCGACGGGGAGCTGAGTCTGCAGGCGCCGCAGGTGGTGGCGTTGCTGAACGGGTTGGCCGATCACTTTGAACAGGTGCTGCGTCAGCATCCGCGGGCGGCGCTCGTTGGCCTTTAGGACCAGAGGAAGGCGCTGGTCTGTGTCTTCATGGTGTCCAGCGCAAAGGCCTGTTGCGCCGCGGTGCCGGCGTAGCCGTAACAGACGTGCAGCGGAATCAGGTGTTCTTCGCGAGGATGGCAGTAGCGCGCACCTGGCGCGGTATCCCAATGCGCCAGACGTTCACGTCGCTGCGCCTCATCCAGCGTCGTGCTGGTGCAGGTTTCGGTCAGCCAGTGTTCGAAGTCCAGATTCTGTGCGCGCATCGCTGCGGTCTGTGGCTGAAAGAATGCCTGCATGTTGTGGAAGCTGGAGCCAGAGCCGAGCAGCAGCACGTTCTGTTGCCTCAGCGTCGCCAGCGCAGCGCCGATCACGAGATGTTGGGTCGGATTCAGTCCGCGGACCAGCGACAGCTGCACACAGGGGATGCTGGCATCCGGATACATCAGCTTCAATGGGACGAACATGCCGTGATCGTAGCCGCGCGTTGTGTCGAGGCGTGCATCAATGCGCTGCGCGCTGAGCAGTTCGACGATCTGCCGTGCCAGTGCCGGATCGCCCGGAGCCGGATAGGAGAGGTGATACGCGGATTCAGGGAAGCCGGAGTAGTCGTAGATCAGTTCGGGTTGCGCGGATGCCGTGACACTGGCGACCGCGGCTTCCCAGTGGGCGCTGACGATAACGATCGCTGACGGTCGAACCAGACGCGACCCTAGCGAGGTCAACAAGGCGACGATCTCGCGATGTCCCAGGTCGCCAAGCAACGGCAGTGGGCCGCCGCCATGGGTGACGTACAGCGCCGAAGCGGACAGCGTGCTGTCAGTTGTTGGGAAGTCGGAGTTTTGTGGTCCGGCGGACATGGCGCAGGCTCAGGCTCAGGGGCAAGTTCACTAGATTGCGCGGCGAGTCCTGCGCTGACAACCCGCTCTGAGTCCGGTCCTCGCTGTATGTCGGCTTGGCGACGATGCCGGAGTGGCACAGTAGACTTGCGCCACGGGGTGGAGATGATTCAGGGGGATAAACATGCAAATCACCGGTCTTGACGCATGAGTAGTATTCGACAGCGTCTGCTGGATGCGGGGCTGGCGGCGAACGAACGTGCGCTGGCTACGCTGGACAACGCCTTCGACTGGCTCTTTCTGCGCGAGTCGCTGGTGCGCTCGGGCCAGACGCCCTACGAAGTCATCTACGAGGGCGACCCGATGTCGCTGCGCTACTACCCGGTGCCAGAGGGCAGCAGCATGGTGGCCATCGGCGGTGAGCGGGTGCCGATCATCCGGCAACGCAAGGCGGTACCGCTGGTGCTGGTGCCGCCGCTCGGGGTGACCACCGAGAGCTTCGATCTGATGCCCGACCGCAGTCTGGTGCGCTATATGGCGGCGCGCGGATATCACACCTACCTGATCGACTGGGGCAAACCGCAGAAACGCCACGCCCACCTGAACATGGCCGACTATGCGTCCGAGATGATGAGCGCGGCGCTGGCCGAAGTGCGTGCGCACAGCGGTTCGAACACCGTGTCGCTGATGGGCTGGTGCATGGGTGGCCTGCTGTGCCTGATCCATCTGGGCCTGCATGGCAATCGCGGTGTGCGCAATCTGATCACTGTCGCCAGTCCGATTGACCTGCGCGGCGGCGGCATCGTTGCGCGCGCGGCCAGCGTGCTGAACACGCCAGCACGCCTGATCCGAAAATACAGCAGCTGGCGCCTGCATCATCTGGATCCCGCGCGGCTGCATGCGCCAGCCTGGTTGACCACGCTCGGCTTCAAGCTGACCGATCCGGTGGGCAGCATTTCGACCTACTGGGATCTGTTGACGCGGCTATGGGACCGCGAATTCGTCGAGAGCCACTCGACCACGGCGGACTATCTGAACAACATGCTGCTGTATCCCGGCGGTGTGATTCAGGATCTGGTCGTGCGCATGGCAGTTGACAATCAGCTGGCCACTGGCTGCATCCAGGTCCGCGATCAGATCGCGGACCTGCGCAAGATCAAAGCCAACCTGCTGGTCTACGCCGGGACCACCGATCACCTGGTACCCCCCGAGATTGCGCGCGGCAGCCTCGACGTCGTCGCCAGTACCGACAAGGAATTTCGCATCGCGCCCGGTGGGCACATGGGCGTGATTCTCGGCAGCAAGGCTCAGCACGAAGTGTGGGAACCCTGCGTGCAGTGGCTGGCATCGCGTTCCGACGCGCCGCGCGCGCGCAGCCCCAAGCTACGCAGTCGTGCCGACGAGACTCAGCGGCAGGTTCAGCAACGCCGCGAACGCGACGATCCTACGCTCTGATTTCGCTTGTTCTACTGCGGCGCGGACTCAGCGCTGGACTGCGTGCTGCGCGACGACGTCGGCAACCACCATGGTCACGCGCTTGGCCATCGGGATATGCAGGAATTCGTTCGGGCCGTGTGCGTTCGACTGCGGTCCCAGCACGCCGGTGATCAGGAACTGCGCCTGCGGAAATTTCGCGCCGAGCATGCCCATGAACGGGATCGATCCACCTTCGCCCATGTAGGTGGGTGGGCGGCCAAAGTAGGTCTGCGAGGCTGCGGCCACCGCCTGTTCCAGCCACGGCGACAGCGGTGGCGCATTCCATCCGCCGGCGGATTTTTCCAGTTCGAACCGCACCTTGGCGCCATTCGGCGGATCGGATTCGAGTAGCTGTTTCAGTGCGGTGCTGGCAGGTTCGGAATCCAGCGTGGGCGGCAGGCGCAGGCTCAGCTTCACCGCAGTGTGCGGGCGCAGCACGTTGCCGGCGGCGTCCAGCGGCGGCAGGCCGTCAACGCCGGTGACCGCCAGCTGCGGGCGCCAGGTGCGATTCAACACCAGCTCGGTGCGCTCCTCAGTCACCGGACGCATGCCGTCGACCCAGGGAAACTTGCTGTGCACCTCGCGATCCAGCGTCTCGGCGGCGCTGCGCGCCTGCTCCATGCGCTCGGCCGGAATCTCGACATAGAACGCGTCGGGCTTGATGCGGCCGGTGACTTCATCCTCCAGCCGCGACAGCAGCTGGCGCAGCACGCGGAAGCTCGATGGCACGATGCCCGAGGCATCGCCCGAATGCACGCCCTCGGTCAGCACATCGACGCGCAGATTGCCGCCGGCGAGGCCGCGCAGGCTGGTGGTCAGCCACAACTGATCGTAGTTGCCGCAGCCCGAATCCAGACAGATCACCAGTGACGGCTTGCCGATACGCTCGGCCAGATGATCGACGTAAAAGGGCAGGTCGGTGCTGCCGGATTCTTCGCAAGCCTCGATCATCACCACGCAGCGCGAGCGTGCAACGCCTTGCGCCTGCAAGGCCAGCAAAGCCGCCAGTGAGCCAAAGATGGCATAGCCGTCGTCGGCGCCGCCGCGGCCGTACAGAAGATCTCCCTTCAGCACCGGCGTCCACGGACCCAGACCTTCGGACCAGCCGGTCATTTCCGGCTGCTTGTCGAGGTGGCCGTAGAGCAGCACGCAGTCGTCGTCGCTGCCGCCGTTGGCGGCGGGTACGTCAATGAAGATCAGCGGGGTGCGGCCCGGCAGACGCACGACTTCGAGGCTCGCGCCCGGCAGCGCTGGAAGCTTGCCCAGCGCCCAGCGTTGCATCAGCTCGACCGCCTGGTCCATGTAGCCGTGCTCGGCCCATTGCGCGTCGAACATCGGCGACTTGTTGGGGATGCGGATGTATTCGATCAGCTGGTCGACGATCTCGTCGTCCCAGATTTTTTCGACAAAGCGTTGCAGGCCTTGGTTGTCCATGGAGTCCTGTGCGTGCTGAGGGCAGGGCTCCAGTCTAGGCGCAACGCGGCATCACTCCAATCCGGGATGCGCCTCAGTGCGGCCTGCGCGAAGCGAGCGAAACAGCGCGTTTCAGATCGCCGCGGAACGCCGAAGCCGTGAGATCAAGGATGCCTGCGCATCGACCGGCTGATACGCCAGCTCGACCGGACGCAGGGCGTCCAGGCAGCGCTGCGGGTCCTGGTCCGCGCGCAGCGCAAAGCTGGTGAAGCCGCAACGTTGCAGCATTGCCAGCTGGTCGAACACGACGGCATCGCCAGTGGCGCGAATCTCGCCGGTGTAGCGGTATCGGTCACGCAGCAGACGCGCCTGACTGTAGGCGCGGCCGTCGGCGAAGTTCGGGAAGCTCAGGACGATCAGGGGTTGTTCGCGAACATCGTCGATGACGGTGCTGATGTCGATCGTGTTCGGGATGGCGATGCCGAGGTCCGTTCCGGAGTCGCTGAGCGACTCACGCTGCAGCTGCCAGCGCGCCAGCGAGACGATGTACCGAGTGCTGATGGGGCCGGCGGCGGGCAGCTCGGCGTCGTCGCCCAGTGCGATGAAGTCATCGGCGTCGATGCAGCCGTTGCGGATCAGCGCGCTCATGCGGCGAGTTCCTCTTCCTCGGCTTCCACATACAGACGGGTCTTGAACGGGGCCATGCCGACGCGTCGATAGCACTGCAGGAAGGTTTCCTCGTCGTCGCTGCGTTCGCTCAGATAGACCTCGACGATAGTCTGCACGGCATCGGCAATCTGATCACGGCTGAACGACGGGCCAGTGCGGTCGCCAAGGCTGACGTCATTCTCGGCGCTGCCGCCCAGCGTGACCTGATACCACTCTTCACCCTTCTTATCGACGCCGAGAATGCCGATATGGCCGACGGTGTGATGGCCGCAGCCGTTCATGCAGCCGGACATCTTCAGCTTGATCTCGCCGACATCGTAGAGATGGTCGAGCGAATCGAAGCGGTCGTTGATGTCCTGCGCGACGCCGATCGAGCCGGCGTTGGCCAGGCTGCAGAAGTCCAGGCCGGGGCAGCAGATCATGTCGGTCAGCAGACCGATGTTCGGCGTGGCCAGCCCGGCGCCGCGCAGCGCCTGCCACAGGTCGTAAAGGTCACCCTGGGCGACATCGGCCAGCACCAGATTCTGGTCGTGGGTGGCGCGCAACTCGCCAAAGCTGTAGCGCTCGGCCAGATCGGCAATCAGGTCCATCTGGTCCGCGGTGATGTCGCCCGGTGCGATGTCCGGCGCCTTCAATGACACGAACACGGCCTTGTAGCCGTCGACCCGGTGCTCGCGCACGTTGCGGCGGACGAAGGCGGCAAACGCGCTGTCGTTCTGCATTGCCTTGTCGAAGCCGGTATCGGTGGCGGCGTCGCTGCAATAGGGATGGGCTGCGAAATGCGCTTTCATCCGCGCCAGATCGTCCGGCGTGAATTCCAGTTCAGCGGCTTGAGGCCCGGCGAGTATCTGCGCCCACTCCTGCTCGACCCGTTCGGCAAACTTGGCCGGGCCGGTGGCCTTGACCAGGACCTTGATGCGCGCGCGATGAATGTTGTCGCGGCGGCCGAGGCGGTTGTAGACGCGCAGGATCGCTTCGAAGTACGACAGCAGTTGAGCTTCAGGCAGGAACTCGCGGATCAGATGTCCGATCATCGGCATGCGGCCGAGCCCACCGCCAACGTAGATGCTGTAGCCGAGCTCGCCAGCGGCATTGCGCACGATGTGCACGCCAACATCGTGAACCCGGGTTGCGGCACGATCGGTGGTCGACGACGAGAACGCGAACTTGAACTTGCGCGGCAGCCAGTTGAATTCCGGGTGGAAGGTCGCCCACTGCCGGGTCAGCTCGCAGTACGGTCGCGGATCGACCAGCTCGTCGCGGGCGACGCCGGCCAGGTGATCCGAGGTGATGTTGCGGATGCAGTTGCCGGAGGTCTGGATCGCGTGCATCTGCACGCTGGCCAGGTCGGCCAGGATATCCGGGACCTGCTCCAGCCTGGGCCAGTTGTACTGGATGTTCTGGCGCGTGGTGATGTGGCCGTAGCCCTTGTCGTAGGTGCGCGCGATGTGCGCCAGCATCCGCAGCTGCTTGCTCGACAGCAGGCCATAGGGAATGGCGACGCGCAGCATCGGCGCAAAGCGCTGGACGTAGAGGCCATTGCGCAGGCGCAGCATGCGAAATTCTTCGTCCGGCAGCTCGCCGGCCAGAAAGCGCCGGGTCTGGTCACGGAACTGTTCGACACGCTGGTCGACTAGCTTCTGGTCGTATTCGTCGTACTGATACATGAGGGCAGTCAGGCGCTGGCCGGGGTTCGGCGGTCACAACGGGCGCGCAGGTTACCAGCCGTGGCTGCGGCGCCACAGCGCCTGGGCGACCTATGCTCAGAACGAACGGTTATTACGCGGGGCCGACAGGGTTCAGGCGATGGAGCTGGGAACCTCGGGAATCAGCTCGCGCGTGCGCTGGCGGCGCAGTTCGGGGTCGGCGATGGCGGCAATTTCCTCGATCAGTGCCCGGCTCAGATGCGGTGCGAATTGCTGCAGGAAATCGACCATATAGCCGCGCAGGAACAGACCGCGACGGAAGCCGATGTGGGTGATGCTGGCATCAAACAGGTGATCCACCGGCAGGCGCACCAGATCGCGATCACTGCGCTCGTCGTAGGCCATGTCGGCGACGATGCCGATGCCCAGACCAAGCCGCACGTAGGTCTTGATCACGTCGGCGTCGACCGCGGTCAGCACCACGTCAGGGCGCAGGCCGTGCGCGGCGAAGGCCTGATCCAGCTTGGAGCGGCCGGTAAAGCCGAAGGTGTAGGTGACGATCGGGTACTTGGCGATGTCGGCGAGGCTGAGGCGCTGCACCTTGGCTAGCGGGTGCTCGGGTTGGACCAGTACGCAGCGGTTCCAGCGGTAGCAGGGCAGCATCACCAGCGTGTCGAAGTGATGCATCGCTTCGGTCGCAATCGCAAAATCGGCCTGGCCTTCGGCCGCGAACTTGGCGATCTGCGGCGGTGAGCCCTGATGCAGATGCAGGCTCACCTTCGGATAGCGCTTGCGGAACGCCTGAATCACCATCGGCAGTGCATAGCGCGCCTGCGTATGCGTGGTTGCAATGGAAAGGTCGCCCCGATCGGTGTCGTGAAACTCCTCGGCGATGCGCTGGATATTTTGTTCTTCGTCCAGCAGGCGGCGTGTGTACTCCAGGATGCGCTGGCCGGCCGGTGTGACCTCGGTCAGGTGCTTGCCGTTGCGCACGAAGATGTCGACGCCCAGCTCTTCTTCGAGCAGACGGATCTGTTTGCTGACGCCCGGCTGCGAGGTGAACAGCGCTTCGGCTGCCGCAGTCACGTTGAGTCCGCGGCGGGCAACTTCGTAGATGTAGCGCAGCTGGCGGATCTTCATGCTTGGATAGGCGCGGGTGCGGTCTCGGAGAGACGCATTATTTGGCAGGGGCAGGGGGACCACAAGCCGCTTACTCGATGGAGTATCCGGCTGGCGCAGCACAAATGATCGGTTACGCTTCGCGCCATGCAAACGTCGAATTGGCCCTATTACCCTGCTTTTCTGCGCCTGAGCGGTCAGCGTGTGCTGCTGGTCGGCGGCGGGGAAGTTGCTGCGCGCAAGCTGCGCCTGCTGCGTCGCGCACAGGCGCGGGTCCAGATCGTTGCGCCCGCGCTCAATGAAGAAGTTGCCGCTGCCGTCGCCGCGGGCGATGTTGAACACTTGGGAACTGTTTTCGATCCGGCGATGGTGGCGGGGTGTCGCCTCGTTGTCGCCGCCACCGACAGCCGCGCGGTGAATCGGCAGGTTGCGCAGGCGGCGGACGCGGCTGGGGTGCCGGTCAACGCGGTGGACGATATCGCATCAAGCAGTTTCATCACGCCGTCGATCGTTGATCGCGCGCCGCTGCTGATCGCGATCTCGACCGGCGGCGCGGCGCCGGTGCTGGCGCGGCGGCTGCGTGAACGCATCGAGGCGATGCTGCCGTCAGGTTATGGTCGCCTGGCCGGCTTCATGCAGCGCTGGCGCGACCGCGTGGCGCAAACCGTGGCAACACCGGCGCGGCGCGGGGTGTGGGAGCGCTTGCTCGACAGTCCTGCGGTCGAACAGGTGCTCAGCGGGGATGAGGTCGGCGCTGAAGCCTTGCTGCAACGTCTGATGCAGGATCAGGCGGTGGCCGGCGAGGTCTATCTGGTTGGCGCGGGCCCCGGTGATCCGGATCTGCTGACGTTCAAGGCCCTGCGCCTGATGCAGCAATGTGACGTTGTGCTGCACGATCGTCTGGTGTCGCCGCAGATCATGGAGCTGGTGCGGCGCGATGCGCAGCGGCTGTTCGTCGGCAAGGCGCGCAGCAACCATGCGGTGCCTCAGGACGAAATCAACGCCGAGCTGGTGCGGCTCGCACGCCGCGGGCTGAAAGTCCTGCGTCTGAAGGGCGGCGATCCGTTCATCTTCGGCCGCGGCGGCGAGGAGATTGAAACGCTGATGGCCGAGGGCATTCCGTTTCAGGTCGTGCCCGGCATCACTGCGGCCAGCGGCTGCTCGACTTATTCGGGTATCCCGCTGACGCATCGCGACTACGCGCAGTCGGTGGTGTTTGTCACCGGCCATGCGCGTGCCGATGGCGAACTCAAATTGAACTGGGATCAGCTGACCCGACCCGGGCAGACCGTCGTGGTCTATATGGGGCTGAACAGCCTGCCGACCTTGTGTGCGCGCCTGATTCAGCATGGACTGCCGGACGACTGGCCGGCGGCGATGATCGAACGCGGCACCTCGCCGGAGCAGCGCGTCATCGCTGGCACCTTGTCCGATCTGCCCGGCCAGGTCGCCGCTGCGGAGTACTCGCAGGCCAGTCTGCTGATCGTCGGTGAGGTCGTGCGCCTGCGCGAGAAGTTGGCGTGGCGCGGTGATCTGCCGAGGGACAGCTGAGGCCCTTGTGCCAGATGCGGCAGCCAAATTCGGGAGAATTCGCGTGATAAAGCTTCTTCAGGTTGGTCGAAAGGTGCTATTGGTGCGGACGGCGAACCTGGATGCAGCTCCTTGCGGGTCACGCGGATTTCTGGGAATCGGCGCAGGTGCAATCTTGCTGCCGCGCTTCGGTCGAGCGTTGCGTATCGCCGCGTTGGGCGGACTGGGGTTGTTTGCTGGGGGACCGACATCGCCGGTTCTGGCCCAACAGCCAGCCGTTCTGACTTTTGCGGACTGCGATCTGGCGGACCACTCCGGTGTGCCTCGTGCCCAGGCACAGTGCACCACGATGGATGTTCCGGAAAATCCGGCAGCGCCGGACGGGCGCAAGATCACGCTGCGCATTGCGCGGATCGAAGCGCAGGTGTCCGGGCTGCGCGACGATCCGGTGGTGTTGCTCGCGGGCGGGCCTGGGCAGTCGGCGTTTGATGCCTATCTCAATACCCAGGTCGCCTTGCGTCGACTCAACCGCGAACGCGACATCCTGCTGGTGGACCAGCGCGGTACGGGCGGTTCAAATCGTCTGGCCTGCGACGAGCCGGATGATATCGACGCGGTGCCGACCGACCCGGCACAGTGGCGGGCATTGGCTGAAGTCTGTCGGCAGCAGCTAGAAAAGCGCGCGGATCTGCGTTTCTACACAAGTTCCGACTACATCGGCGATCTGGAGCGGGTGCGGGCGGCGCTGGGCTCGCCGCGCTTCAATCTGATTGGCGGCTCCTACGGCACACGCGTCGCGCAGGAGTACTTGCGGCGACACCCGGACGTGATCCGCAGTGTCGTGCTGGACGGCGTGGTGCCGCCGACCTTGGCAATGCCCAGTGAGCATGCACAGAACTTTGACGATGCGCTGCGGAAAATCTTTGCGCGCTGCGCCGCCGAGACGGCCTGCACACAGCGGCACGGTGACTTAAGTGCGAATCTCCAGGCGGCGCAGCAGCGACTGGACGATGGTCCATCGAAGCAGGCCTACGCCGACGCGATCGACTACTCGCTGAAGTCGGGCAGTCTGAGCCGCGAAGCACTGTCGCTGCTGATCCGTTTGTACGCCTATCAGCCGGAGTCGGCGGCGCTGTTGCCAATGCTGATCAGCGCCGCCGCCGCCGGGCGTGACGCGCCGTTGCTGGCGCAGGTCGATCAGCTCAGCCAGGGGCTCGGTGATCAGCTCGCACATGGCATGGAACTGTCGGTGCTGTGCAGCGAGGATGCGCCGCGATTGCATGCGCAGCCCGAGGATGCGAATACGCTGCTGGGCACGGCACTGGTCGACGGCGCGATCGCGCAGTGCGCGGTGTGGCCGCATGGCGACGTGCCGGCGGATTTCGACGAGCCGCTGGTATCGGATGCGCCGGTGCTGCTGCTGTCGGGCGAGTTCGACCCGGTGACGCCACCGCGCTATGCCGAGCAGGTCCTGCGCACGCTGAGCCACGGCCGGCATCTGGTCGCGCCGGGGCAGGCGCACATCGTGATGACGCGAGGCTGCCTGCCCAAATTGATCATGACTTTCATCGACACGCTGGATGCCGCATCGCTGGATGCCAGCTGCGTCGACGTCATGGGTCCGTTTCCGGCCTTCCTCGACTACAACGGATTCGGACCATGATCGAAGTGTCCCATGTGCGGCGCGCCTTCGGTACGCTGCAGGCCGTTGACGGGGTGAGCTTCACTGCTGCCGACGGTCAGATCACCGGTCTGCTCGGGCCCAACGGCGCCGGCAAGACCACGACCTTGCGCATGCTCTACACCCTGCTGCGGCCGGACGCCGGCAGTATTCGCGTCGACGACGTTGACGTACTGAGCGACCCTCTCGAAGCGCGCCGCCGCCTCGGCGTGCTGCCGGATGCGCGGGGTCTGTACAAGCGCTTCACCGCGCGCGAGAA
This sequence comes from Nevskiaceae bacterium, assembly GCA_041555955.1. Taxonomy (GTDB): domain Bacteria; phylum Pseudomonadota; class Gammaproteobacteria; order Nevskiales; family Nevskiaceae; genus Solimonas. The sequence goes on along the minus strand of JBFFJL010000005.1, from coordinate 10,505 downwards.
CGTCGAGTATTTCGGGCGCTTGCAGGGGCTCGATGAAGCGAACCTGCAGCGCCGCGTGGATGAACTGATCCGGCGTCTGGAAATGCAGGATATCGAGCACCGCCGCGCCGACGGCTTTTCCCAGGGGCAGCGGGTCAAGACCGCGATTGCACGTGCGCTGGTACACGATCCGCGCAATATCCTGCTCGATGAGCCGACCAATGGGCTGGACGTCATGTCCACGCGCAGCCTGCGTCGCTATCTGCTGCAACTGCGCGACGAAGGTCGCTGCGTGGTGCTGTCCAGTCACATCATGCAGGAGGTCGCGGCGCTGTGTGATCACATCGTCGTCATCGCGCATGGACGCGTCGTCGCCAGCGGGACTGCGGCGGCTCTGCTGGAACAGACCGGCGCCAGTTCACTGGAAGACGCTTTTGTCGAGGTCATCGGCAGCGGCGAGGGGCTGATGGCATGAGCGCGTCGACACGGTGCTTGCGCGAAGCGCAACGGGTGCGGAAGGCGCGCGTCGGCTCACGGCGGCGTTCAAGCGACGCTGAGGCTACGGAGGTGCGTCAGTGAGCGCGTGGATAACGGTTTTCATCAAGGAAGTGCGCGAGAACGCACGCGATCGCCGCACCCTGGCGTCGGCCCTGCTGTACGGCCCGCTGGTGGGGCCGGTGCTGTTCGCGGTGATGATGGTGTTCATCATGGGGCAGCAGCGCGACAAGGCCGAGCAGGTGATCGAGCTGCCGGTGGTTGGCGCCGAGCAGGCGCCGAATCTGGTGACATGGCTGCAGCAGCAGGGCGTTGTGGTGCAGCCAGCGCTGGACGATCCCGAAGCAGCTGTGCGCGACCAGGCCGAGGACGTGGTGCTGCGGATCCCACCGACGTATGCCGAGCATTGGACCCAGGGGCATACCGCGCCGCTGGATCTGATCTACGACGGCAGCCGCACGCATGCGGCAACCACGGTCAGGCGCATCCGGGCGCTGCTGGAAACCTACGGGCGCCAGGTCGCGGCACTGCGGCTGCAATTGCGTGGCATCGCGCCGGAGGTCATTGCGCCGCTGGCCGTGGTGGACCGCGATCTGGCGACCGCGCAGAGCCGCACCGGCATGCTGATGGCGATGCTGCCGTACTTTCTGATCCTGTCGGCCTTCGTTGGCGGTATGTATCTGGCGATCGACACCACCTCCGGTGAGCGAGAGCGTCAATCGCTGGAACCGCTGTTGATCACGCCGGTGTCGCGTGCGCAGATCATGCTCGGCAAAATGCTGGCGACCAGCGCCTATGCGGCGGCTTCACTGATGATCTGCGTGGCCGCATTCATGGTCAGCCTGCGCCAGATTCCGGTCGAGTTGACCGGCTTTGCGCTGGCGTTGCCGCTGCGGACCGCGCTGCTGATCGTTGTTGTCGTCCTGCCGATCGCGCTGCTGGCGGCATCGACCCAGACCGTGGTCGCGGCGATGGCCAAATCGTTCCGCGAAGCGCAGACCTATCTGCAGTTCCTGGTGCTGTTGCCGGCGATTCCCAGTCTGGTGCTGGTGGTCAATCCGATGAAGCCGGCGCTGTGGATGGTCCTGACGCCGCTGTTCGGTCAGAGCGCGCTGATCGGTGAGCTGTTGCGCGGACAGAGTGTGTCGTTCGCCGCCATTCTGGGATGCAGCCTGTCCACGGTGCTGGTCTCGATGCTGTTCGCCGTCCTTGCGGTGCGCCTGTACCAGAGCGAGCGCCTGGCGATCAGCGGCTGAACGGGGTTGGGCGGTCCTGATGGCCGTGCCTGAGCGGCGGTGTCCTGAGTAGCGCCCGATCAGGCGCTACTCGATATCAACGGGAAAGGCGGGGGACACGAAGTCCGGACGTCACGTCGAAGCCGTCTGCTCAGCTGACCTGGGCGGAACTGGGCCGATCCAGATCGCGTGAACGCAGGCGCTTCTGAATCGAGCGCTGGATGCCGGCGGTGTCGAGCCCGCATTGCGCCAGCAGCTCTTCGCGTGTGCCGTGTTCGACGAACTGATCGGGCAGGCCCAGATTCAGCACGGGCACGGTGTGGTGTTGCGCCAGCAGCACTTCATTGACGCCGGAGCCGGCGCCGCCCATGCGGGCATTGTCTTCCAGCGTCACCAGCAGATCGTTTTCGTTGGCGAGCTCGAGGATCAGCTCGGTGTCCAGCGGTTTGACGAAGCGCATGTCGGCGACAACGGCGTCAAGGATCTCCGCTGCTTCCAGAGCCGGCTGCACCATCGCGCCAAAGGCGAGAATCGCGACACGCGGACGGCGGCGGCCATGGGCTTCGCGCACGATGCGGCCTTTGCCTACGGTCAGGGGTCTGGGTTCGGCATCGCAGACCACGCCGCTGCCGGTGCCGCGCGGGTAACGCACGGCGCTGGGCTGGTTCAGGCTCAGCCCGGTGCTGAGCATGCGGCGGCACTCGTTCTCGTCGGACGGTGCCATCACCACCATGTTCGGGATGCAACGCAGGTACGACAGATCAAAAGAGCCGTGATGCGTGGCGCCGTCGGCGCCGACCAGGCCGCCGCGGTCCAGCGCGAACACGACCGGCAGATTCTGGATCGCGACATCGTGAATCAGCTGGTCATAGCCGCGCTGAAGGAAGGTCGAATAAATTGCGCAGACCGGCTTCAGGCCTTCGCAGGCCAGACCGGCGGCCAGTGTCACCGCGTGTTGCTCGGCGATGCCGACGTCGAAATAGCGTTCTGGAAAGCGGCGCGCGAACTCGACCAGACCCGAACCTTCACGCATGGCCGGCGTGATCGCGACCACCGTGGGATCGGCGTCGGCAGCCTGGCACAGCCAGTCGCCGAAGACCTGGGTGTAGCTGGGCAGCGTTGCAGCTTTTTTTGACGGAAACGCCCCGGTCACCGGATCGAACTGGGTGACGCCGTGATACTTGATCGGGTCGCCCTCGGCCGGGTCGAAGCCTTTGCCCTTGACGGTGATGATGTGCAGCAGCTGCGGGCCCGGCAGGTCCTTCAGGCGATTCAAGGCTTCGGTCAGCGCCTGCAGGTCGTGGCCGTCGATCGGTCCGTGATAGCCGAAGCCGAAGGTCTCGAACAGCGCACCCGGATTGTCCATGTGCGCCGGGTTGTGTTCGCCATCGTCCGGCATTGCGCGATGCGGTGCAGGGATGCCGAGTTTCTTGACCAGCCGTGCGGAGTGATTGCGCAGTGCGCCGACATTCTCAGAAATCGACATGTCGTTGTCGTTGTAGACCACCAGCATGTCGAGCTTGAGATGCCCGGCGTGATTCAGCGCCTCGAATGCCATGCCGGCGGTCATGCCGCCGTCGCCGATGACCGCGCAGACGTGGCGTTTTTCGTTTTTCAGGCGGGCCGCTGCGGCCATGCCGGCGGCGGCCGAGATCGAGGTCGACGAGTGGCCGACGCCGAAGGTGTCGTATTCGCTTTCGCTGCGCAGGCAGAACGGCGCCAGTCCGCCAAAGCGGCGGATTGTCTCCAGACGTTCACGACGATCCGTCAACATCTTGTGCGGGTAGGCCTGATGGCCGACATCCCAGACCACCCGGTCGTGCGGGGTGTTGAGGCAGCGATGCAGCGCAATCGACAGTTCGACCGTACCCAGATTGGCGGCGAAATGGCCACCGATGCGGCCGAGCGTCTCGATCAGAAAGCGCCGCATTTCGGTGGCCAGCGCCGGCAATTCCGCGGCCGGCAGGCGGCGCAGATCCGGCGGGGTCTGTACCCGCCCCAGGAGGGCATAGCCAGGAATATCGGTCATGAACGATTCCAGTGCAGCGCGCACCAAAAGAGTGTTGGGCCGCTATTGTCGATGGTCCGGATTATCCGTCAAATGTTGCAGTGCGCAAAATCACCGGATCAGTAGTCGCGTCCCTGGATCAGATCGGCCAGGAACCGCAGCGGGGCTGCGACGGCGCCAAACAGATCCAGCGCGGCGCGGGCCTGAGTGAACAGGGAGTCGGCTCGTTCGCGCGCGGCGGGCAGGCCCATCACCGACGGGTAGGTCGATTTGCCCTGGGCCTCGTCCTTGCCAATCGACTTGCCCAGCGTTGCAGCGTTGCTCTCGATGTCGAGGATGTCGTCCTGGATCTGGAAGGCGAGGCCGATGCACTTGCCGTAGCGGTCCAGCGCGTCAATCTGCTCCGGACTGGCTGCGCTCGCCGCGGCACAGGCCATGCGCAGGCAGGCGCGGATCAGGGCGCCGGTCTTGTGGATGTGCAGCGCCTCCAGTTCGGCCAGGCTCAGATCCTGGCCTTCCGAAGCCAGATCGACGGCCTGACCGCCGACCATGCCGCGAGAACCGGCGGCCTCGGCCAGCAGTGCGATCATGCGCAGGCGCTGTTCCGGGGCGGCGCCGCCGGTACCGTCCGCGGCCAGCTGTTCGAATGCCAGCGTCTGCAGGGCGTCGCCGACCAGAATCGCAGTGGCCTCGTCGTAGGCAACGTGGGTGGTCGCGCGGCCGCGGCGAAGGTCATCGTCGTCCATCGCCGGCAGGTCATCGTGGACCAGCGAATAGGCGTGAATCAGTTCAACCGCCGTCGCTGGCGCGTCGAGCAGTTCGGGCGCCAGTCCCAGTACTTCGCCGGCGGCGTAGACCAGCAGAGCGCGCAGGCGTTTGCCGCCGTCGACGGAATAGCGCATCGCCGCATGCAGGCGCGCGGGATAGTGGTCGTGTGGCGGCAGGCAGCGCTCAAGCGCGCCGCTCAGGCGGTCCCGATAGACGGGCGCGCGATCTGAAAATGGGGTGCTCACAAAGCGTCGGCGTCGTTGTCGGGTTCGAGCAGATTGCGCACTTTAAGCTCAGCGTGGTCCAGCGAACCGCGGCACTGGCGCGTCAGCTCGACGCCACGCTCGAACAGTTTGAGCGACTCATCCAGGCGCAGGTCTCCGCGCTCCAAGGTCTGCACGATGGTGTCGAGTTCCGTCATTGCCTCTTCGAACTGCCCGACCGGGTCGGTGGCTGCGGTATCAGCGTCGGCCGCCGGGGCGTCCTGCTTCTTGGCCATCATTGCTCCAAGGTCGATTTTGAGTGAGTAAATATCGAATATTGTTGAGAAGGGCAATCGGTAATAACATGTCCCTCGATGCCGGGCGCCAGTTTAGCCCGGTTGCCCGCCCGCGGCGCATCGGCTAGTGTCGCGGCGCTTTTCTATCCGGTTTCCCATGGCAAACACGACGAATTACAGCGCAGAGGCGATCGAAGTTCTGCAGGGCCTCGACCCGGTGCGCAAGCGCCCCGGGATGTACACCGACACCACCCGCCCGAACCATCTGGCCCAGGAAGTCATCGACAACGCGGTCGACGAGGCTCTGGCCGGCTACTGCAAGCAGCTGGGCGTCACGGTCCACGAAGATGGCTCGCTGGAAGTGTCCGACGACGGTCGCGGCATGCCGGTTGACCTGCACCCCGAGCACAAGGTCAGCGGTGTCGAACTGATCCTGACCAAGTTGCATTCGGGCGCAAAGTTTTCCAACAAGATGTACCAGTACTCCGGCGGCCTGCACGGGGTGGGCGTCTCGGTGGTCAATGCGCTGTCGATCAAACTCGAAGTGCGGGTGCTGCGTGGCGGACAGGAGCATCGCATCGAGTTCGCAGGCGGCGAGCGTAGCGTTCCGCTGGAAGTGGTCGGAACGGTCGGGCGCAATCGCAGCGGCACCATTGTGCGCTTCTGGCCGGACCCGAAGTATTTCGATTCGCCGAAGTTCTCGATCCCGCGACTGAAGCAAATCCTGCGGGCGAAGGCGGTGCTGTGCCCGAATCTGAAGGTGACGCTCGACGACCGCATCAACAAGGAAGAGACGGTCTGGCAGTACGAGAATGGTCTTCCGGACTATCTGCGCGATGCATTGAATGGCGCGGAGACCCTGCCGGCTGAACCGTTCATCGGCAACTTCAAGGGCAAGCGCGAAGAGGCCGAGTGGGCACTGGTGTGGCTCAATCAGGACGGCGGCAAGAGCGAGCCGGTGGCCGAGGCTTACGTCAACCTGATTCCGACGGCGCAGGGGGGCACTCACGTCAATGGTCTGCGCACCGGTTTGACCGAGGCGATCCGCGAATTTTGCGAATTCCGCAATCTGCTGCCGCGCGGCATGAAGCTGACCCCGGAAGACGTTTGGAGCGGCTGCGCCTACGTGCTGTCGGTGAAGATGCATGATCCGCAGTTCGCCGGGCAGACCAAGGAGCGTCTGTCGTCACGCGAGACCGCCGCGTTTGTTTCCGGGGTTGTGCACGACGCCTTCAGTCTGTGGCTGAATCAGCACCCGGATCAGGGTGAGCAGGTGGCGCAGTTGGTGATCGCCAACGCCAGCGCGCGCATGAAGCAGGCGCGCACGGTGGTGCGCAAGAAGATCACCAGCGGTCCGGCTCTGCCCGGCAAGCTGGCCGACTGCGTGTCGTCCGATCCGGCGCGGACCGAGCTGTTCCTGGTCGAGGGCGACTCGGCCGGCGGTTCGGCCAAGCAGGCGCGCGATCGCGAGTTCCAGGCGGTGATGCCGCTGCGCGGCAAGATCCTCAACACCTGGGAAGTCGACGCCAACGAAGCCTTGCGCTCGCAGGAAATTCACGACATCTCGGTGGCGATCGGGGTTGATCCGGGCAGTGCCGATATCTCAGGTCTGCGTTACGGCAAGATCTGTGTGCTGGCCGATGCCGACTCGGACGGTCTGCATATCGCGACGCTGCTGTGTGCGCTGTTCCTGAAGCATTACCGGCCGCTGGTCGAGGCCGGCAACATCTGCATTGCGATGCCGCCGCTGTTCCGTATCGATGCCGGAAAGCAGGTGTTCTACGCGCTGGACGACGCTGAGCGCAACGGCGTGCTTGATCGTCTGGCCGCCGAGAACAGCCGCGCCAAGATCAGCGTCACGCGCTTCAAGGGCCTCGGCGAGATGAACCCTCTGCAGCTGCGCGAGACCACGATGGCGCCGGATACGCGGCGGCTGGTGCGCCTGTCGCTGGACGAATCCAACGCGGAGGGCGAAGCCAGCGAATCCGACGCCCTGATGGACATGCTGATGGGCAAGAAAAACGCCGCCGATCGCAAGGTCTGGCTGGAGCGCGAAGGCAATCGCGCCGAAGTCTGATCCGCACTGAACCCAATCACGAGATCCGATGACCGATCCCACTCCGAATCCCGACGCGCTGTCGGATCCCGGCACCGAGCGCCTGCCGCTGCGCGTGTTCGCGGAAAAGGCCTACCTCGATTATTCGATGTACGTCGTGCTCGACCGCGCGCTGCCGAATATCGCCGACGGTCTGAAGCCGGTGCAGCGTCGCATTATTTACGCGATGTCCGAGCTGGCCTTGAGCGCCGGCAACAAGCACAAGAAATCCGCGCGCACCGTCGGTGACGTCATCGGCAAATTCCATCCGCATGGCGACAGCGCCTGCTATGAAGCGATGGTGACGATGGCGCAGCCGTTCAACTATCGCTATCCGCTGGTTGACGGTCAGGGCAACTGGGGGTCGCCGGACGATCCGAAATCGTTCGCTGCGATGCGCTATACCGAATCGCGGCTGACACCCTACGCGGCGACGCTACTGAACGAGCTGGGGCAGGGCACGGTTGACTGGGCGCCGAACTTCGACGGCACGCTGGAAGAACCCAAGCTGTTGCCGGCGCGTCTGCCCAACATTCTGGTCAACGGCACCACCGGCATTGCGGTCGGCATGGCCACCGATATCCCGCCGCACAACATCCGTGAGCTGGTCGCGGCCTGTCTGCATTTGCTGAAGCATCCGAACGCGCAGATCGAGAAGCTGTGCGAGTTCGTGCCGGGGCCGGACTTCCCGACCAGCTGCGAGATCGTGTCCGAACCGCACGATCTGATGAAGATATACCAGACCGGCAATGGCCAGATCCGCGCGCGTGCGCGCTGGGAGCGCGATGACGACGGCAACATGATCGTCACGCATCTGCCGTTTCAGGTGTCGCCGGCCAAAGTGCTGGAGCAGATTGCGGATCAGATGCGCGCGAAGAAGCTGCCGCTGGTTGAAGATCTGCGCGACGAGTCCGACCATGAAAACCCGACGCGCCTGGTCATCGTGCCGCGCTCGAACCGGGTCGACGCCGAGCAGTTGATGGCACATCTGTTCGCGACCACCGATCTGGAGCGCAGCTATCGCGTCAATCTGAACATGATTGGGCTGGATGGCCGGCCCAGGGTCAAGAACCTCAAGGAAATCCTCAGCGAGTGGCTCGAGTACCGCTTCGCCACCGTGACGCGGCGCCTCAACCACCGCCTGAACAAGGTCAACGAGCGTCTGCACCTGCTCGAAGGCCTGATGATTGCCTATCTGAATCTGGATGAGGTGATCCGGATCATCCGCTACGAGGACGATCCCAAGGCCAAGCTGATGCTGACCTTCGCGTTGTCGGAGATTCAGGCCGACTACATCCTCGATCTGAAACTGCGTCATTTGCAGAAGATCGAGGAGATGAAGATCACCGGCGAGCAGGAAGAGCTCGCAGCCGAGCGCGCACGTCTCGAAGCGTTGCTGGGCGACGACGACCAGATGAAGAAGCTGATCGGCGAAGAGCTCAAGGAGGATGCCAAGAAATACGGCGACGAGCGCCGCTGTTCGATCAACGCCAAGCCACCGCCAACTGCGCTGGAAGCCACCGAAATCATGCCTGCCGAGGCCGTGACCGTGGTCCTGTCCAAGGCGGGCTGGATCCGCGCGGGCAAGGGCCATGATCTGGATCCGACCGCACTGAGCTACAAGTCCGGTGACGAGTATCTGTGTCATGCCCAGGGCAAGACCAACGAACTGCTGGTCCTGCTCGACAACCGCGGTCGTTGCTACACGCTGAGTCCGCGGGATCTGCCGTCGGCGCGCTCGCAGGGCGAGCCGGTGACGACCAAGCTCGACGTGACGCCGGGTGCGCGCATCATTGCGATGATGATGGGCAGCGCCGAACAGCGCCACGTGCTGGGTTCGGCGGAGGGTTATGGCTTTGTCGCACGGCTGGGCGATCTCGAGTCGCGTCTGCGCGCCGGCAAGGCAGTCGTTACCGTCGGCGCCGATTCCGCTGCGATGATTCCGGCGCTGTCGCCGGAGCCGACGCAGGACCGGCTGGCGTTGGCCACCGCGGAAGGCCGCTTGCTGGTCTTCGCTCTGGCGGAGCTGCCGGAGCTGGCCAAGGGCAAGGGCAACAAGCTGATCGGCCTGAAGGGCGAGGATCGGATCCTGTCCTGGGCGGTGCTGACGCCCGGCGCGAGTCTGGCGCTGGTCTGCGGCAAGCGTAGCCTGACCCTGAAGCCGGCGGATCTGGATCACTATGTTGGTACGCGGGCCAGTCGCGGCAGTCACTTGCCACGCGGTTTCCAGCGGGTTGATCGGATGGAGATCGAGGTGCCGCGCGCAGCGCCTTGATCCTGATCCGGCGCGGGAACTCCTGCGCCGGGTTCCCGGTCTTGAATTCGGACCCCGCGACCCAAGGTAGGGAACTTGCGGGCAATCGGCTCGAACTTCTTACCAGAACATGAAACGTATCGGATTGTTTCTGCTCACCAATATCGCCGTGATGTTGGTGCTGTCGGTGGTTGCCAGTGTGCTCGGCGCCGATCGCTATCTCACCGCTCAGGGCCTGAATCTGCAGGCGCTGCTGGCGTTCAGCGCCATTTTCGGATTCGGCGGCTCCTTCATTTCGCTGGCCATGTCGAAATGGATGGCCAAGCGTGCGACTGGCGCGCAGGTCATCACGCAGCCGCGCAGCTCGTCGGAGATGTGGCTGCTGCAGACAGTCGAGCGTCAGGCGCGCACGGCCGGGATCAAAATGCCCGAGGTCGCCATCTATGAAGCGCCGGAACCCAATGCCTTCGCCACCGGCATGAACAAGAATGCCGCTCTGGTTGCGGTATCGACCGGGCTGCTGCGTTCGATGAGCCAGGACGAAGTCGAGGCCGTGTTGGGTCACGAGATCAGCCACGTCGCCAATGGCGACATGGTGACGCTGGCGCTGGTTCAGGGCGTGCTCAATACCTTTGTGATGTTCCTGTCGCGGGTGGTCGGTTATGTGATCGACCGCGCGGTGTTCCGCACCGAGCGGGGCGTGGGACCGGGCTACTACATCACTGTGATTGTGCTGCAGATTCTGTTCGGCATTCTGGCGTCCATGGTCGTGGCCTGGTTCTCGCGTCAGCGCGAATTCCGCGCTGATGCGGGCGGTGCAGGCCTGGCGGGGCGGCAGAAGATGATTGCCGCGCTGCAACGTCTGAAAAGCAACCACGAGCAGGCGACACTGCCGGAACAGATGGCCGCATTCGGTATTTCCGGCGGCAGGAGCTTTGCCAAATTGCTCATGACCCACCCGCCGCTTGACGAGCGGACTGAAGCGCTGCGTTCAGCGCGCTGAGCACCGCTAAGGGGACATGCATGAGCAGGCTTTTTTGATGGGTAGTCGATCCGGGAGGGAGAGGAGTTTTTCTCCCTGTCCACGCTGGCGGTGTGTTTCAGCAAAACTCTTACCGTTCGCGGTGAGCTTGTCGAATCGCTGGTTGCCCGCCCATACTGGCCTTCGAATC
>JBFFJL010000004.1:0-21767 GCA_041555955.1 Nevskiaceae bacterium | reverse complement strand
GAGTCTCCTCCCGCCGGGCGCCCAGAGTACAAGGGGCGGGTCAAATCCTCAAAAGGTCATTTTCGCTCAACACAAGGCGCCCTATGCTGTCGGCCCAGACATGCGGCATAGAGATGACCCGGTGAAAGAATCGCTGCAGAACGCAATGACGCTGGGTTGGCGCGAATGGCTGGCGCTGCCTGCGCTGGGTATTGCACGGATCAAGGCCAAGGTGGATACCGGCGCGCGCAGCTCGGCCTTGCATGTGGCGGGCCTGGCGCGGCTGCCGGGACAGCGCTTGCGCTTTTCAGTGGTGCCGCAACTGCATCTGCCTCGACCGTGCTGGTGCGAGGCCGATCAGATCGACGAGCGCTGGGTCACCGATGCCGGCGGTCATCGCGAATTGCGGCCATTCATCCGCACGCTGGTACAGATTCACGGCGAGGCCTGGCCGATCGAACTGTCCCTGACCGCGCGCGACGCGATGCGTTATCGCATGCTGCTGGGGCGTAGTGCGCTCGGGCCACAACATCGGATCGACCCCACCGCGAGCTATCTGGCCGGACCGTCGCGCAATCCCCGTCTATTACGGGGTGGCCGATGAAAATCGCCATCCTGTCGCGTAACCGTCACTTGTATTCGACACGGCGTCTGATCGAGGCGGCGAAGCTGCGCGGGCACAGCGTGCGGGTGATCGATGTGCTGCGCTGCTATATCAACATCCGGCCGGGTCAGCCGGAGATCTGGTATCGCGGGCGCAAGCTCGGGCATTTCGACGCGGTGATTCCGCGTATTGGGGCGTCGGTCACGTTTTACGGAACGGCAGTGCTGCGCCAGTTCGAGATGATGGGTGTTTACTCGCTCAACGAATCGGTGGCGATCACGCGTGCGCGTGACAAGCTGCGCGCGCTGCAGTTGCTGTCGCGCAAGGGCATCGGCATGCCGCGCACGGGCATTGCGCATTCGCCGGACGATACGCAGAGTCTGATCGGCCTGGTCGGCGGCGCGCCGATGGTGATCAAGCTGGTCGAAGGCACGCAGGGTCAGGGCGTGGTCCTGGCTGAAACCAACCAGGCGGCAGAGTCGGTGATCGACGCGTTCCGCGGACTCGATGCCTATTTTCTAGTGCAGAATTTTGTCGCCGAAGCCGGTGGGCGCGATCTGCGTTGCTTCGTCGTCGGTGACAAGGTAGTCGCGTCGATTCAACGGACCGCGCGGCCCGGCGAGTTCCGCGCCAACCTGCATCGCGGTGGCCGTGCCGAACCCATCAAGATCACCCCGCAGGAACGCGAGATGGCGCTGAGGGCTTCACGCATTATTGGTCTCAACGTTGCTGGCGTTGATCTGCTGCGCACGGAGCAAGGGCCGATGGTGCTGGAGGTCAATGCATCACCGGGGCTGGAGGGGGTCGAAACGGCCTGCGATATCGACGTCGCCGGACGCATCATCGATTTCATTGAGCGCAGTGCGCGCCCGGGGCGCACCCGGACCAAGGGGCGCGGTTGAGCGCTGGCATCCGGCAGGCACTCAGGGCTTCAATGCCAGCAGTTCGGTCTTGGCCAATCCCAGCGTGCGCTCGGCGGTATTGCCGATGATGCGACCGGAAAGCGCCTTGCGGCCGACGCAGCCGATGACCAGGGTGTGAGCCTTGGTCTGCGCTGCCAGACTCACCAGCACCTTGTATGGCGTTCCTGCCTTGATGTGTACGCGGATGTTGTCGATACCGCGGCGGCGGAGGTCTTCGGTGAATTGGTCGGCACGCTGCCGCGCAGCATCGATCAGCCGGCGGCGGTCGCTGACGCCGAGATCGCGCAATACCGGGGATTGCGGCACCGCATATGCCACATGCAGCTCGGTGCCGGCGTTCCGCGCCATGCTGGATGCAGCTTCCACGATCGCCAGATTCAGGGCGCGCTTGGCCGGCAGGCGCGTGCCCAGGTCGACTGCGGCAAGAATGGCGCCGCGCGTGTGCCAGGCGCGTTGCGGTACGATCAGCACCGGCACCGGACACGAGCGTAGCAGCTGCCAATCCGTCGGCGTGTGATGCCAGGTCTCGCTGCGATGGCCGGTCTTGACGACCAGATCCACACCTAACTTCACGGCCTCGGCGCTGACCCATTCGGCAATGCGCTTCTCCCACAGCACCTGCGGCGTGGCGTCGATGCCGTAGCGTTGCAGCACGCGCATCAGCTGCCGGCGCCGCTGCACCAGCAAGGCTTCGCGTAGTGCCGCGACATCGAGCTGCGGATCGTGCGGCAGGACTTCATGGACGAAACCGATCACACTCAACCGCGTGGGCTCAGCTTGCTGCATTTCGGCAGCGCGCCTCAGTGCCGGGCTGTTGCCGCTGCCGGCGTCCGCTATAACGAGGATATGGCGCATCAGCGTCTCCAGGCGCGTTCAGGGGGCCAGCAAGAACACTGTTGCCAGCAATCCGCTGAGCGACATCGTCACCGTATACGGCAGTGCCATCCACATCATCTGCAGATAGCCGAGCCGGATCAACGGGGCCAGCGCTGAGGTCAACAGGAACAGGAAAGCGGCCTGGCCGTTGGGCGTCGCCACACTGGGAATGTTGGTGCCGGCGTTGATCGCAACCGCAAGCAGATTGAACTGATCCGTCGAAATCAGTCCGCTGTCGAGCGCCTGTTTGACCTCGGTGATATAGACGGTGGCGACAAACACGTTGTCGCTGATCATCGACAGCACGCCGTTGGCGACGAACATCAAGGTCAGCTGGCGGGTGCCCTGTTGCGCCAGCACGTAGTCAATCACCGGCATAAACAAGTGTTGATCGTGGATCACCGCGACCACCGCGAAAAACGTCACCAATAACGCGGTGAATGGCAGCGCTTCCTCGAACGCATGGCCCAGGCGTTTCTCTTCGATCACGCCATTGAAGGCAGTGGCCAGTACGATCACCGCCAGACCGATCAGGCCGACTTCAGCCAGATGCAAGGCCAGGCCGGCGATCAGAAAAATTGCGGTCGCCGCCTGCATCAGCAGGCGCATGGTCATGCGCGTGTCGCGCTGCCGAGCCTGTTCGGCTTCCCAGCGTTCCATGACTTCGCGCACCGACTCCGGCAGCTGTTCCCCGTAGCCGAACCAGCCGAGCTTCTCCAGCGCAGCGCAGGTCAGCAGGCCGACGCCGAGCACCGGCATCGATACAGGTGCGACGCGAAGGAAGAACTCGGCGAAATCCCAGTGTGCAATCTCTCCAATCAGCAGGTTCTGCGGCTCGCCGACCAAAGTGGTCACGCCGCCCAGCGCAGTACCGACTGCCGCATGCATCATCAGATTACGCAGAAAGGCGCGGAAGCGATCGAGATCGCCCTTGCGTGGGTCGTGGACCAGTTCGTCGTCGTTGTGGTCGTGGTCGTCATCGAAGCCGCGGCCAGAGGCGACCTTGTGGTAGACGGTGTAGAAACCGGTGGCGACGGCAATCACGACTGCGGTCACCGTGAGTGCATCGAGAAACGCCGAGAGCACTGCGGCGGAGGCGCTGAACAACAGGGACAGCATCAGTTTGGACCTGATCTTCACCAGCAGCTTGGTGAAAATGTACAGCAGCATGTCGCGCAGGAAGTAGATGCCGGCCACCATGAACATCAGCAGCATGATCACAGCGAAATTCAGCTCGGCCTCATGGTAGACACTGTGCGCGCTGGTCAAGCCCAGAACCACCGCTTCAATGGCGAGCAGGCCGCCGGGCTGCAGCGGGTAGCACTTCAGTGCCATCGCCAGAGTGAAGATGAATTCGATCACCAGCACCCAGCCGGTGAAGAACGGGCCGGCGATCAGCAGCAGCAGTGGATTGGCCAGCAGGAACGCGACAATCGTGGCCTTGTACCAGGGCGGGGCGTGGCCCAGAAAATTGCGCGCAATAGCGATCGGCAGCGCCTGCACCATTCGAATTCTCCTGGCGGTTTCCGGCGGGATGACGGTGGCCTTGAAGCCTCTGCTCCGCAGCGCATCGAGTCTACCGGCTTTGCCGCAGGCTGTGCGGCGTCTGCGGTGCTGGAGTTGCATGTCGCAGTGCGGCTGTGGCAGAAGTAGCGTCACCGTTATGACGGGGAGCGCATCGTGGAGCCAAGCTCGACGCTAGGTGATGTCGCGTTCTATGCAGTCCTGGTACTCGGCCTGTGCGCCGTGATGCTGGGGCTGTCGGCCTTGCTCGGCCCACGCACCCGTCGCACCGCGGCGACCAACGCGCCCTACGAGTCCGGCATCGTCGCCAGCGGCAGCACGCAGCAGCGCTTCTCGGCCAAGTTCTATCTGGTGGCGATGTTCTTCGTGATCTTTGACCTCGAAGCGATCTACGTGATGGCTTGGGGGGCGGTCGCACGCGAAGCCGGCTGGGCCGGCTACATCGAAGTCATGGTGTTCCTGCTGATCCTGCTGGTGGCACTGATCTACCTGTGGCGAACCGGTGCGCTGGACTGGGCGCCAAAGTCGCAGCGTTCGGTTCAGGCGCCCTCACAACGATCCGGTCCCAGGCGGCGCTGACCATGGAATACACCCTGCAGCGACTGGATCAGACCCAGCCGCCGAGTATCGATGAGCAAGTGCGCAAGAGCGTGTTTCTGGGGCGGCTCGAGGACATGGCGCAGGCTGCGGTGAACTGGGGACGCAAGAATTCACTGTGGCCCTTTAATTTCGGACTGTCGTGCTGCTACGTCGAAATGGCGACTGCCTTTACCAGCTCGCACGATCTGGCGCGCTTCGGCGCCGAGGTGATTCGCGCGACGCCACGCCAGGCCGATGTCATCGTCATTTCCGGCACACCGTTCCTGAAAATGGCGCCGGTGATCAAGCTGTTGTACGAGCAGATGCTGGAGCCCAAGTGGGTCATCTCGATGGGCTCCTGTGCCAATTCCGGCGGCATGTATGACATTTACTCGGTAGTGCAGGGCGTCGATAAGATTCTGCCGGTTGATGTCTATATTTCCGGCTGCCCGCCGCGGCCGGAGGCCTTTCTGCAGGCCCTGATCCTGCTGCAGAACTCGATCCAGAAAGAACGCGGCTCAGTGTCGTGGATGATTGGTCCGCAGGGGGTGACCGAAATTCCGAAGCTGTCGATGCGCGATGCACGGACCGAAGCGCGCCGTGCAACGACGACGCTGCGTACGCCGGACACCATATAAGCCATGAACGCCGTCCTGCAGGAGGCGCGACCCACCGGCATCGTCGGGGATTTGTTGTCGCGCTATCCAGGCGCAGGGCTGCTGGAACAGGCGACGGCCGATGCAGTGCCGACCTTGTGGGTGCCGGTGTCGCAACTGCTGGCAGTATTGAAGACGCTCAAGCGGGAGGTCGCCCAGCCCTACCGCATGCTCTACGATCTGACCGCTATCGACGAGCGTCAGCGCCGACATCGCGACGGTCAGCCGACTGCGGATTTCAGCGTGGTCTATGTGCTGACGTCTTTGCAGCGCAATGCCGACATTCGGATCAAGGTGGCGCTGCGTGGCGATTCCCTGCATCTGCCGTCGATCACGCCGCTGTGGGCCAATGCCGACTGGTACGAGCGCGAAGTCTGGGACCTGTTCGGCATCGTCTTCGACGGCCACCCGCATCTGGTACGGATCATGATGCCGAGGACCTGGGACGGTCATCCGCTGCGCAAGGACCACTACGCGCGTGCGACCGAGGCCGAGCGTCTGCAGATGGACGCCGCGCGCGTCGATCGCGAGCAGGAGGCGTTGCGGATCCAGCCCGAGGAATGGGGCATGAAACCGGTCGACGAGGATCACGACACGATGATCCTGAATCTCGGCCCGAATCATCCCAGCGTGCACGGCGTGTTCCGCGTGATGCTGCAGCTCGACGGCGAGGAGATCGTGCAGGCGGCACCGGACATCGGCTATCACCACCGTGGCGCCGAGAAGATGGGCGAGCGCCAGACCTGGCACAGCTATATTCCGTACACCGATCGCATCGACTATCTCGGCGGGGTGATGAACAACCTGCCGTATCTGATGGCGATCGAGCGCATGGCGGGGATCCCGGTGCCGCCGCGCGCGCAGACGATTCGCGTGATGTTGTGCGAGTTCTTCCGCATCACTTCGCATCTGCTGTTCTACGGCACCTACGCGCAGGACGTCGGCAGCATGTCGCCGGTGTTTTACATGTTCGTCGATCGCCAGAAAGCCTATGACGTGATCGAGGCGATCACCGGCTTTCGCATGCATCCTGCGTGGTTCCGCATTGGTGGCGTCGCCGCCGACCTGCCGATCGGCTGGGACAAGCTGGTGCGCGAGTTTCTCGACTGGATGCCCAGGCGCCTGGTCGACTACGACAAGATGGCACTGCGCAACAGCATCCTGAAGCGACGCTCGATCGGGATCGGCGCGTATGACACTGATACCGCGATCGAGTGGGGCGTGACCGGCCCCGGATTGCGCGCGACCGGATGCGACTTCGACTATCGCAAGGCGCGGCCGTATTCAGGCTACGAGCAGTATGAATTCGAGGTGCCGACCGGCACGCGTGGCGATGTCTATGACCGTTGCCTGGTGCGGGTCGAAGAAATCCGCCAGAGCCTGCGCATCATCGAGCAGTGCCTGAACAATATGCCGGCCGGCGACTACAAGGCACGGCATCCGCTGGCGACGCCGCCGATCAAGGATCACACGATGCAGGACATCGAGACCCTGATTCACCACTTTCTGAGCGTGTCATGGGGGCCGGTGATTCCGGCCGGCGAATGCATGATGACGGTGGAGGCGACCAAGGGCCTGAACAGCTATTACCTGACCAGCGACGGCGGCACGATGAGCTACCGCACGCGCATCCGCACGCCCAGCTTCGCGCATCTGCAGATGATCCCCGCAATTTCGCGCGGCGTGATGGTGCCGGATCTGATCGCGATCATCGCGTCGATCGATTTCGTCATGGCCGACGTGGACCGCTGAACATGCTGACGCCTGACGAACTCCGCGAGATCGAACACGAGCTGTCGCATTACGCGCAGCCTCAGGCAGCGACGATTGAGGCGCTGAAGATCGTACAGAAGCATCGCGGCTGGGTCTCGGACGAGGCGGTCGCGGACATTGCTTCGGCATTGCACTCGACCCCGGCGACGGTCGACGCGGTGGCCAGCTTCTACAATCTGATCTATCGCAGGCCAGTCGGGCGCCACGTGATACACGTCTGCGATTCGGTGTCGTGCTGGATCATGGGTCAGCCGCGCCTGTCCGCGCTGCTGAAGGCCCGGCTCGGCATCGACTATGGGCAGACCACGCCGGACGGCCGATTCACACTGCTGCCGATCTGCTGCCTGGGCACCTGCGATCGCGCGCCGGCGATGCTGATCGGCAGCGATACGCATCGCGACCTCGAGTCGGTCGACGCCGCGCGCCTCGACGCGCTGCTGGAGCGCTATCCATGACCGCGCGCCAGTCGCCGCCGATGCGACCGCTGACCGAGCGTCTGCGGCCGGACAACACGCCACTGTCGCTGGCCGAGTACGAGCGACACGGCGGATTCCAGGGTCTGCGCGCGGCCCTGAACATGGGGCCGCAGGACGTTACCGGGATGGTCAAGAGCGCCGGACTGCGCGGGCGTGGCGGCGCCGGCTTCCCGACCGGCGTGAAGTGGGGTCTGGTCCCGATGGGGCAGGATGCGCCGACGCAGAAGTACGTCGTCGCCAATGGCGACGAGATGGAGCCCGGCACGTTCAAGGACCGGCTGCTGCTCGAAGGCGATCCGCTGCAGTTCATCGAAGGCATGATCATCGCCGGCTACGCGATCGGCGCGTCGATCGGCTATGTGTTCCTGCGCGCCGAATACACGCTGGCTGCGCAGCGGCTACTGGCGGCGATGGCCGAGTGCGAGGCGCGCCAGCTGCTCGGGTCAGACATCCTCGGATCCGGTTTCGATTTCACCCTGTATCTGCACACCAGTGCCGGTCGCTACATCTGTGGTGAGGAAACTGCGCTGCTGAACTCGCTGGAGGGCAAGCGCGCGGTGCCGCGCTCCAAGCCACCATTCCCTGCCACCGCCGGCCTGTTCGGCAAGCCGACTGTGGTCAACAACATCGAGACCTTGTGCAACGTGCCGCACATCGTCCACTACGGTGCCGACTGGTATCGCGATCTGTCGGCCAAGACCACCGGCAGTGCCGACGGTGGCACCAAGCTGTACGGCGTCTCCGGCAAGGTCAAACATCCGGGCTGCTGGGAGCTGCCGATGGGCACGCCGGCGCGCGAGATCGTCGAGCGGCATGCCGGCGGCATGCGCGAAGGTCTGCAGCTGCGCGGCTTTCTGCCCGGCGGTGCCAGCACCGACTTCCTGACCGCGGCGCAGCTCGATGTGGCGATGGACTACGACAGCATTGCCAAAGCCGGCTCGCGCATGGGCACCGGCCTGCTGATCGTGCTCGACGACAAGACCCCGCTGCTCGGCATGCTGCGCAATCTGGAAAAGTTCTTCGCGATCGAGTCCTGCGGCTGGTGCACGCCGTGCCGCGACGGGCTGCCGTGGACCGAACGCATTCTCGCTGACTTCGAGGCGGGCCGCGCCCGCGCCGGCGACATCGAGCTGTTGCGCCAGCAGACGCGCCTGCTCGGTCCGGGCCGCACCTTCTGTGCGCACGCGCCGGGGGCAATGGAGCCACTGCAGTCGGCGCTGAAGCATTTCCCGCAGGACTTCGAAGCCGCGCTGCGCGGTGCGGAGGGCGACTGAGCATGGCGCGCATCCATATCGATGGGCACGAGTTCGAGGTTGATCCCAGCCGCAATCTGCTGGAGGTCGTGCTCGAACTGGGTCAGGACCTGCCGTACTTCTGCTGGCACCCGGCGCTGGGCAGTGTTGGCGCCTGTCGACAGTGTGCGGTGACGCAGTTCCGTGACGATGAGGACACGCGCGGCAAGGTGGTGATGGCGTGCATGACGCCGTGCATCGACGGCAGCCGCTTCTCGCTCAAGCACGACGACGCGGTCGAGATGCGCGAGGCGGTGGTCGAGCTGCTGATGACCAACCATCCGCACGACTGCCCGGTATGTGAGGAGGGCGGCTCCTGTCATCTGCAGGACATGACGGTGATGACCGGCCACAACTACCGCCGATACCGCTACAACAAGCGCACGCATCGCAATCAGGATCTCGGACCCTTCGTCAGTCACGAGATGAACCGCTGCATCGCCTGCTATCGCTGTGTGCGCTTCTACCGCGAGTACGCCGACGGCACCGATCTGAATGTATTTGGTGCGCACAACCACGTTTACTTCGGCCGCGCCAGCGACGGCACCCTGGAGAGTCCGTTCTCCGGCAATCTGGTTGAGGTCTGCCCGACCGGTGTATTCACCGACAAACCCTATGGCGAGTCGTATACGCGCAAGTGGGACCTGCAGCAGGCGCCCAGCGTGTGTCATCACTGTGCAGTGGGCTGCAATATTTTCCCGGGCGAGCGTTACGGACGCATCAAGCGCGTGGAAAACCGCTATCACGGCGCACTCAACGGCTACTTCCTGTGCGACCGCGGGCGCTACGGCTATCAGTACGTCAATGCCGAGGAGCGCCCGCAGACGGCCATGCTGCGCGAGCGCACTGGCGCTGAGCCCACGAGCGTCCCGGCCGATGCGGCGCTGGAATGCCTGTCGGCTTGGCTGCAGACGCGCACCTTGGGTATCGGTTCGCCGCGCGCCTCGCTGGAAGCCAATCAGGCGCTGTGCGAACTGATCGGCACCGAGCGCTTCCATCGTGGGGTCGCCGCGCAGGACGCGGCGCTGGACGATCTGATGCTGCAGATCCTGCGTCAGGGGCCGGCGCAGATCGCGTCGATGGCCGATATCGAACAGGCTGATGCCGTGCTGATCCTCGGTGAGGACGTGTCGGCCACCGCTGCCCGTGTCGAACTGGCCTTGCGCCAGTCGGTACGGCAGCACGCGCTGGGCTTGGCCGACAGGGCCAAGGTGCCGCGCTGGCAGACGCATTCGGTACAGCTGCTGGCGCAGGACGCGCGCAGCCCGCTGTTCATCGCGACGCCGGCGGCGACGCGACTCGACGGCATCGCCAGCAAAACCTTCCGCGGTACGCCACAGGACATCGCGCGACTGGGCCAGGAGATCGTGCATCTGCTCGACTACACGCAGCCGCGGGCGCAGGGTCTGGACGACGATACGATTCATCTGGCGCACACGATCGCGACGGCGCTGAAATCCGCGCAGCGGCCGCTGATCGTCAGCGGCGCCGGCAGTGCGTCGATTGCGGTGTTGCAGGAAGCGTCGAACATCGTTACCGCGCTGGCGCATGCCGGCGCCAAACCGTCGATCGCGTTGCTGCCGGCCGAGTGCAACAGTCTCGGCGCGGCCCTGCTCGGCGGCGACGATCTGGACGCGGCGCTGGCGCGGATCGAGGCCGGCGAGATCGATACCCTGATCGTGGTCGAGAACGATCTGTCTCGCCGGCTGCCGGCCGCGCGGCTCGACGCGGCGCTGGCGCGGCTGCAGCATCTGGTGGTGCTCGACGCACTGGAGACGCCGACGACGCAGCGCGCCGATCTGCTGCTGCCGGCCGGCAGCTTCGCCGAGACCGATGGCACCCTGGTCAATTACGAAGGCCGCGCCCAGCGTTACTTCCAGGTCTTCCAGCCGGGGGCCTACGCCGGCAGCGGTGGCGACGTACGCGAATCCTGGCGCTGGCTGCAGCAGGCGGCGGTGCAGGCCCGGGGCGACATTGGAACGACCCTGGACGATCTGACGGCTGCGTGCGCGCACCACGCTCCGGCACTGGCAGCGATCGTCGATGCCGCGCCGAACGCGGATTTTCGCATCACCGGGCAGCGCATTCCGCGGCAGTCGCAGCGCTACAGCGGACGCACCGCGATGAATGCCGCGCACGATATTCACGAACCGCGCCCGCCGCAGGATGTTGATACACCGCTGGCGTTCTCGATGGAAGGCGCGCGGGTGGATCTGCCCAGCGCCGAGATTCCGATCTTCTGGTATCCGCGCTGGAACTCGGGGCATGCGGTCAACAAGTTCCAGCAGGAAATCGGCGGGCCGTTGCGCGGCGGCGATCCCGGCGTACGGCTGATCGTACCCGGCGCGGGCGGCCGCTATTTCGAGCGACCGTCCTGGCATCCGGCGGACGGGCTGCAGGCGGTGTGGCTGCACGAGTTGTTCGGTAGCGAGGAACTGTCGGCGCGTGGTCCGGCGATCGCCAGCCGCATGCCGCAGGCCTACGTTGCGATGAATGCACAGACGGCTGCGGCGGTGCCGGCTGACGACGGCGACGTCCTTCAATTGTCGCGCGGCGCGGAGCCGTGGTCCGCACGGTTGCGGATCGACGCCTCATTGCCCGATGGGGTAGTCGGCATCCCGCGCGGCCTGCCGGGCGTGCCGGTGACCGCACTCGATGCACTGCCGGGGTTACGGCGGAGCGGATCATGAACGGCGCGAACCTGTTGATGATCAGCGCGATCCTGGTGTCGGTGGTGCTGACTGCGGCGCTGCTGATCTGGGTCGAGCGCCGCATGCTGGGGCTGTGGCAGGACCGCTGGGGGCCGAACCGGGTCTGGTTCCTCGGCATCGGTCAGGTCGTTGCCGACATGATCAAGATCTTCACCAAGGACGATTGGGTGCCGCCGTTCGCCGACCGCACGGTGTTCGTGCTGGCGCCGGCGATCGTGATGGCGACGATCCTGCTGGCGTTCGCGGTGGTGCCAATCGCACCGGGCATCAGCGTCGCGGCCGAGTGGAACGTCGGCATTCTGTTTGTGCTGAGCATGACCGCACTGGCGGTGTATTCGGTGATGCTGGGCGGCTGGGCGTCGAACAGCAAGTACGCGCAGCTCGGCGCGCTGCGCGCGACCGCGCAGACCATCAGCTATGAAGTGTTCATGGGCCTGGCCCTGCTCGGGGTGGTGATCCAGGCCGGCAGCTTCAGCCTGAACGACATCGTGCTGGCGCAGCAGCACGGCTGGTACATCTTTCCGCAAGCCCTGGGCTTCGTGCTGTTTCTGATTGCCGGGCTGGCCGAGACCCATCGGCTGCCGCTGGATCTGCCGGAGGCCGAGCACGAACTCACCGCAGGCTTTCACACCGAGTATTCCGGCATGAAGTTCGGCATGTTCTTCGTCGGCGAATACGTTGCGGTGATTCTGATGTCGGGACTGCTGACAACCCTGTACTGCGGCGGCTGGCTCGGTCCGACTTTCGGTCTGGCATTCATGCCGGTGGTCTGGTGGTGTCTGAAGACCGGCGGGTTCATCCTGCTGTTCATCCTGCTGCGCGCGGCGATTCCGCGCCCGCGCTATGACCAGTTGATGCGCTTCGGCTGGCTGGCGCTGTTGCCGCTGGCGCTGCTCAACACCGCAGTGACCGGTGCGGTCGTGCTGCTCCGGAGCGCGCCATGATGCAGTCGATTCGCGATCTGCTGGAAGGCTTCTACACCCAGTGCCTGTCGCTGTGGCGGGTGTTCCGCCACTTGTTCGCGCGCAAGTCGACGATCCAGTATCCGGAACAGCAACCCTATCTGCCGCCACGCTATCGCGGTCGCATCGTGCTGACACGTGACCCGGACGGCGAGGAGCGCTGCGTCGCCTGCAATCTGTGCGCGGTCGCGTGTCCGGTCGCCTGCATCGCCTTGCAGAAGGGCGAGAAGGAAGACGGGCGCTGGTATCCGGAATGGTTTCGCATCAATTTTTCGCGCTGCATTTACTGCGGCATGTGCGAGGAAGCGTGTCCGACCTACGCGATTCAGCTGACGCCGGACTACGAGATGGCCGAGTACGACCGTCGCAACATGGTCTACGAGAAGGAGCATCTGCTGATCAGCGGCCCTGGCAAGGTTCCGGGCTACAGCTTCTACCGCGTCGCAGGACTGTCGATCGCCGGCAAGGACAAGGGCCAGGCACAGTACGAGGATCCGCCGGTCGATCCGCGGAGTCTGATGCCGTGACGGGTTCCAGTTTCCAGTTGCCAGTTTCCAGCACCAGCGCTGCGGGGGCTCGCTACGAAAAGCTGCTGGTATGGAAAAAGGCCATGGAGCTCGTCCAGCTTTGTTACGCCCTAAGTCAGGGATTTCCCGCTGACGAAAAATTCGGTCTGACAGCACAGCGGCGGCGGGCCACGATTTCGATTCCCAGCAATATCGCAGAAGGGCAGGGCCGGACAAGCAAGGGCGAGTTCAAACAGTTCCTGAGCCATGAACGAGGGTCGCTGTTCGAAGTTGAGACGCAGATGTACCTGGCGTCGTCTTTGGGGTTTGTCACGGCCGCGCGACATGCAGAGTTCTTTGAGTGCTCTGCAGAAGTTGCGCGATTGTTGAACGGTTTGATCAGTTCGCTGAGGTAGATAAGTGACTGGAAACTGGAAACAGGAAGCAGGGGGGCGTGCGTGAGCACGCTGTTCTACGGCGCCTCGGCTGTCGCGATCGCCGCCACCTTGCTGGCGATCACGCGTGCGCACGCAGTGCATGCGCTGCTGTACCTGATCGTGTCGCTGCTGGGCGTGGCGGCGACGATGCTGGCCCTCGGTGCGCCGCTGGCGGCGATGCTGGAAGTGATGGTCTACGCCGGCGCGATCATGGTGTTGTTTGTGTTCGTGGTGATGCTGCTGAACCTCGGTCCGGGCACCTCGGAGCAGGAGCGCCTGTGGCTGCGGCCGCGTTTCTGGCTGGGTCCCGGCGTACTGTCCGCACTGTTGCTGGTGCAACTGCTCGGCGTGTTCCTGCGGCCGGACTCGCCGTCGATGTCGATCGCTGAAGTGGGTCCGAAAGCCGTGGGCATCGCCCTCTACGGCCCGTATCTGCTGGCCGTGGAGCTGGGCTCGATGTTGCTGCTGGCCGGCTTGGTCGCCGCGTATCACGTCGGGAGGCCGGGTCGATGATTCCACTCGGACATGCGCTGGGCGTGTGCGCGACCCTGTTTGCGCTCGGGTTGCTGGGTCTGCTGACGCGGCGCGGTCTGCTGTTCAGTCTGATGTGCCTGGAGATCATGCTGAATGCGGCGGGTCTGGCATTTGTGGTCGCCGGCAGCCGCTGGAGCGCGCCGGATGGTCAGGTGATGTTCGTGCTGGTGCTGACCCTGGCCGCGGCGGAAGTCTCGGTTGGTCTGGCGCTGCTGCTGCAGGTGCATCGGCGATTCAGGTCGCTGGACACGGATGTGCTGTCGGAGATGAAGGCGTGACGCCGCAAACTGCGCTGCACGGCGTGGTGCTGCTGCCATTGCTCAGCGCTGCGATCCTGCTGTTGTGGCGCGGCGTGCCCAAAGCCTTGGTGACGCTACTGGGCGTGGGGTCGGTGACCGCGGCCGCGCTGCTGACCGCCGCGCTCGGGGCCCAATGGCTGAACGACGGTGCGCCGCTGGCGGTGACGCAGGTGCTATGGAATTGGGTGCAGCTGGAAAGCTTCACGCCGCGCATCGCACTGACGTTCGACGGCCTGTCGCTGACGATGCTGGGTGTGATCACCGGCGTCGGCGCGCTGATTCACGCCTACGCGTCCGGCTATATGCGCGACGAACCCCGCTACCGCCAGTTCTTTGCGTACATGAATCTGTTCGTGGCGATGATGCTGGTGCTGGTGCTGGCCGACAATCTGCTGCTGCTGTATCTGGGCTGGGAAGGCGTTGGCCTGTGCTCCTACCTGCTGATCGGCTTCTATAACGAAGACCCGGCCAATGACGCCGCTGCGCGCAAGGCCTTCATCACCACGCGCGTCGGTGACACCGCGTTCGCGATCGGCCTGTTCCTGATCTACCGCGAGCTGCACACGATCGACATCGCGGTGATTCTCGACGCAGCGCCACGGGTCTGGGCCGGCGACAGCCTCATGCCGACGATCGTGGCGCTGCTGTTGTTGGGCGGCGCGGTCGGCAAGTCGGCGCAGCTTCCGCTGCAGGCATGGCTGCCGGATGCGATGGCCGGCCCGACGCCGGTGTCGGCGCTGATCCATGCTGCGACCATGGTCACCGCCGGCGTCTATCTGATCGCACGCCTGCACGGCATCTATCTGCTGGCGCCGGGCGCGCTGGCGGTGGTCGGCTGGATTGGCGCGCTGACCCTGCTGTTGGCCGGCGGCGCGGCACTGGCGCAGAACGACATCAAGCGCGTGCTGGCGTATTCGACGATGTCGCAGATCGGCTACATGTTTCTGGCGCTGGGTTGCGGCGCCTGGGGTGCGGCGATCTTTCATCTGATGACGCATGCGTTTTTCAAGGCGCTGCTGTTCCTGGCTTCCGGCAGCGTGATCCTGGCCTGCCATCACGAGCAGGACATCTTCAAGATGGGCGGACTGCGCCGCAAACTTCCGCTGGCCTTCGCCAGCTTCGTCGTCGGCGGTGCGGCACTGGCGGCACTGCCGATCGTCACCGCCGGCTTCTGGAGCAAGGAGGCGATCCTGTCCGCGGCCTGGGGTGGCGGTCACCGGCTGTGGTGGTTGATGGGCACGGCCTGCGCGTTTCTGACCGGGCTCTACACCTTCCGGCTGATCTTCATCGTGTTCTTCGGCGGCCAAAAGCTGCACGCACACGACGAGGACACCCATCGCATGCGTGTGCCGCTGGGTGTGCTGATGCTGCTGTCGCTGGGCGGGGCTCTGATCACGCAGCCCCTGCACGGGGTGTTGCCGGAGTTCCTGCACGAGCCGGGTAGTCACGGACCGGAACTGATCGCGGTTGCTGCAGGATTGGCTGGCATCGCGCTGGCATGGTTCTGGTACGGCCAGGGCGCAGTGGCGGCGCCGGCCGATACGCCGCTGCGGCGCTGGGCGCGCAGCGGCTGGGGCTTCGACGCCCTGTACGACGCACTACTGGTGCGGCCGTTGTATGCGCTGGCGCGGATCAACCGTGCCGACATCATCGACCGCATGTACGGCGCGCTGGTACTCGGTCTGCTCGGTGCGCATCGCAGTGTCCTGCGGCTGCAGACCGGACAGCTGCGCTGGTACGCCGCTGGCGTTGCGCTCGGTGCCGTCGTGCTGCTGGGAGCGTCGCAATGGGCCTGAGTCCGCTGCTGTTGCCGGCGCTGGTGCTGATCCCGTTCGTTGGCGGTTTGCTGGCCTGGTATTCGGAGCGGCTGTCGCTGACCTGGCCGCGCTGGATCGGGTTGCTGTCGATGGCGGCCACCTGCGCAATCGCGCTGTGGATCTGGGGGCATGCCGAGGTGCCGGGCATCGTGCCGGATTCGCGTGCGCCACAATGGATCCTTGAATACAAGCTGAGCTGGATTCCGCGCTGGGGCGTCAGCTTCCATTTCGGGATCGACGGTCTCGGTCTGCTGATGGTGCTGTTGACCGGCGTCCTGGGGGTGCTGTCGGTGGCCTGCTCCTGGCGCGAGATTCAGCAGTACGTCGGCTTCTTCCACCTGAACCTGCTGTGGAATCTGGCCGGCGTCATGGGCGTGTTCATGGCGCTGGATCTGTTCCTGTTCTTTGTGCTGTGGGAAGTGATGCTGGTGCCGATGTACTTCCTGATCGCACTGTGGGGGCACTCCAGCACCGCCGGGGCCAAGCGCGGGCATAGCCGTGTGTATGCGGCCACCAAATTCTTCATCTTCACCCAGTCCGCCGGATTGTTGATGCTGGTGGCGATGCTGGCGCTGGTGTGGCTGCACCAGCAGGCCACCGGGCAGTGGAGCTTCAACTATCACGATCTGCTGTACACGCCGCTCACGCACGCACAGGAATACGCGCTGATGCTGGCATTCTTCATCGCGTTTGCGGTCAAGCTGCCGGTGGTGCCGCTGCATCCCTGGTTACCGGATGCGCATTCGCAGGCACCAACTGCGGGCTCGGTCGATCTCGCCGGCATCCTGCTGAAGACCGGTGCCTACGGACTGCTGCGTTTTGTGCTGCCGCTGTTTCCGCATGCATCGCGCGAGTTCGCACCGATCGCGATCGGTCTGGGGGTGTTCGGCATTCTGTACGGCGCCAAGCTGGCGCTGGTGCAGACCGACATCAAACGCCTGGTTGCTTACACCAGCGTGTCGCATATGGGCTTTGTGCTGCTCGGGATCTACGCTGGCAGCACGATCGCGCTGGAAGGGGCGTTGCTTCTGATGCTGGCGCATGGTCTGGCCACCGGCGGCCTGTTCATTCTTTGTGGTGAGTTGTACGAACGCCTGCATACACGTGAACTGGGGCAGATGGGTGGGCTGGCACGGCGTGCGCCGCACTACGCGACCGCGGTGATGTTCTTCGCGCTGGCGTCGCTGGGCTTGCCCGGTCTGGGCAACTTCGTCGGTGAGTTTCTGGTGTTGGTCGGGTCGTTTCCGGTGCGACCGTGGGCGACGATGCTTGCCGCGCTCGGCCTGATTCTGGCGGCAGTGTATTCGCTGTACATCGTGCAGAAGGTCCTGCACGGACCGCCGGCTGACGCACGTCCGGTTGAGGACCTGACCGCGCGCGAGCGTCTGATGATTGGTGCCATCATCGTCAGTCTGTTGGTCTTGGGGCTGTTTCCGCAGCCGGTGCTGGATCTGGCGCGCGGCCCGCTGACCCAGATCGGTGCGTGGTATGCGCACGGAGTGCCGTTGCCATGAACCCTTCATGGCAGAGTGCAGTGCAGGCCGGCGCGCCGCTGCTGCTGATGGCGGCCGGGATCGTGCTGGTGATGCTGCTGATCGCCTCGGCGCGCAATCACCGTGCGATCGCGCAGCTGACAACGTTGGGTTTCCTGCTGACTTTCGGTGTCTGTCTGATCCCCCAGAGCAGCGTTGAGTTGACGACGTTGCTGGTTCTGGACGACACCGCGCGCTTTGCGATCGCGCTGGTGGCGGCGGCTGGCGTGATCACCGTGCTGCTGCTGTACGGCTACGTCGAAGCCTATGACGGCGTGCGCGAGGAAATGTATCTGCTGCTGCTGATCGCCGCGCTGGGCGCGATGGTGCTGGCGTGCGCCCAGCACGCCGCCAGTCTGTTGCTGGGGCTGGAGACGCTCAGCGTGGCGCTGTTCGGCATGATTGCCTATACCCACAGGCGCCGGCGTTCGCTCGAAGCCGGCATCAAGTATCTGGTGCTGTCGGCCGCTGCGTCGGCGACCCTGCTGTTCGGCTTTGCACTGGTCTACGCCGCCTGCGGTGAGCTGCAGTTCGACGCGATCGGCACGGCGCTGGATCGGCTGTCTGCTGACGAACGTGCAATTGCCTGGGCCGGATTGGCGCTGATCTGGGTCGGCTTGGGCTTCAAGCTGTCTCTGGTGCCCTTCCATCTGTGGACGGCCGATGTCTACGAGGGTGCGCCGGCGCCGGTGTCCGGGTTTCTGGCGTCAGTGTCCAAGGGCCTGGTGGCGGTGATGCTGTTGCGCTGGGTGTCGTCTGTGGCGCTGACGCAAACGCCGATGCTGCATCTGGCTTTGAGTGTCGTTGCGGTGCTGAGCATTGCCGTCGGCAATCTCGGCGCGTTGCAGCAGAACAACGTCAAACGCGTGCTGGCGTACTCGTCGATTGCCCACACGGGCTATCTGCTGGTGCCTTTTCTGGTCGGGGGCTTGGTCGCGCGCGAGGCGGTGCTGGTTTATGTGACCTGTTATACGGTGATGACGCTGGGTTGTTTCGGTGCGGTCACCATCCTGTCCGGCCCGGCCGGAGAGCAGGACGCCGACCATTTATATGACTACCGCGGCCTGTTCTGGCGTCGGCCCCTGGTGACCTCGGTGTTCGCCCCGATGCTGCTGGCGCAGGCCGGCCTGCCGTTGACTGCGGGATTTCTGGCCAAAATGTATGTGCTTGCCGCCGCGGTCGAACGGCACGCCTGGTGGCTGGCGCTCGCGGTGGTCGCCGGCAGCGCGGTCGGCCTTTATTACTATCTGCGTCTGATCGTGGTGCAATTCCTGCCCAAGCCGGGGGGGATGCGCCGAGAGGGAGTGCTGTCCGAGACCAGCGTGACCGCCGGAATTGCGCTGTTGCTGCTGATTGTCGCGCTGCTTGGGCTCGGCGTGCTGCCGGAGCCGTTGCTCTCCGGGGTCACTGCGGTCCTGAATTCTGCGCCCTGAGGGGGCCGGGAGCGTACTTGGGAGGCTGTTGTGCCGGCCGTGCATCGCCCATCAGGACTAATTATTTAGTCGATTTTCGGGGTTTTCGCTGGCGACGGCGGGGCCGATTGACTAAAATCCGCCCGCTTTTATCCGAGACACAGGTGGCCCGTTCGTGGATGTCACGCGCATCAAGCTGAAAAAGGGCCTCGACCTGCCGATCCAGGGCGTCCCCGAGCAGAGCGTCGAAGACGCGCCCGCGGTGACCACCGTCGGCGTGGTCGGAGGCGATTACATTGACCTGAAGCCGACGATGTACGTCGAAGTCGGGGACAAGGTCAAACTGGGCCAGCCCCTGTTTGAAGACAAGCGTCGCCCGGGGGTGCTGCACACTGCGCCCGCGGCAGGCGAGGTCATTGCGATCAATCGCGGTGCGCGTCGCGTGCTGCAGTCGGTGGTGATCCGCATCGACGGCAATGATCAGGTGGACTTCAAGTCCTGGCCGGCAGCCGAGCTGGCGTCGTTACCGGCTGACGACGTGCGCGAACAGCTGCGGATGTCCGGCATGTGGACAGCGTTGCGCACGCGGCCGTATTCGCGCGTGCCGCGGGTGGATTCGAGCCCCGCTGCGATCTTTGTCCCATGTATCGACACGCGTCCGCTGGCGGCCGATCCGGCCGTGGTGCTGCGGGGGCAGGAGCAGGACTTCAAGAACGGTCTGGCCGTGCTGACGCGGCTGAGCGCGGGTGAAGTCTTTGTCTGTCGGCGGCCCGGCGCGCAGATTCCGGTGCCGGAGCTCAAGCAGATCCGCGTCGCTGAATTCGACGGCCCGCATCCCGCCGGACTCGTCGGCACCCACATGCATTTTCTGAAGCCGGTGGGCGCCAATCGCACCAACTGGTATGTCAGTCCACAGGACGTGGTCGCGATCGGCAAGCTGTTCACGACCGGGAAGATCGACACCACACGCATCGTCGCGCTGGGTGGTCCGCAGGTGGTCAAGCCGCGCTTGCTGCGGACCCGAGTAGGGGCCTGCATCTCCGAGCTGATTACACCGCAGATCCGTTCCGGTGAGTCTCGGCCGCTGTCCGGCTCGGTTCTGGGTGGGCGCGAGGCGCGTGGATGGGGCAACTATCTCGGGCGCTACCACACGCAGATTTCAGTACTGGCCGAAGGCCGTGAGCGGCGGCTTCTGGGCTGGATCAACCCGGCCGGGGATCGTTTCTCCGCGATGAATCTGTTCTTTTCAGCGTTTCAGCGCGGCAGCCGCCGCATGCCGATGAATACCTCGACCAACGGCTCACCGCGCGCGATGGTGCCAATCGGCAACTACGAGCGGGTGCTGCCGCTGGATATGCTGGCGACGCCGCTGCTGCGTGCCTTGCTCGTGCGCGACACCGACACTGCGCAGTCGCTGGGCGCGCTGGAGCTGGACGAGGAAGACCTCGCGCTGTGTTCGTTCGTCTGCGTGGGCAAGCACGACTACGGTCCGATCCTGCGCGCCAATCTCGAGCAGATCGAAACCGAGGGATAATCGCGCGGCGCTCCGCGCGCGAAAACGCCCCGACGCTGTGGGTCGGGGCCGCAAAGTGGCAAGACGTTCGATTCGACGTTTTTCCGCACGTAGGCATCAACATCGGCCTGCCGTCAGACCCGACAGCAGCCGACGGATATTGAAAGTGTCGTGACCGGCAATGGCGCCGGACACGCCAACCAAGGAAGCGTTCGTATGTCCGCAATCCGTTCATTTCTCGACCGCGTCGAGCCCTTGTTCAAGAAGGGGGGGCGATTCGAGAAACTGTATCCGCTGTTCGAGGCGGTAGACACCATTGCGTATTCGCCCGGTGACGTCACCCGCGCAGCGCCGCATGTGCGCGATGCCATCGACCTCAAACGCGTAATGATCTACGTCTGGCTGGCGACGTTTCCGGCGATCGCGGTCGGCTGCTGGAACGTCGGCTTCCAGGCTAACTTGGCGATGGCGGAACTGGGGCAGACCCACATCGAGGGCTGGCGCGGCGCGCTGCTGCATCTGTTCGGCATCGGCATCGACCCCAACAGCGTCATGGATTGTTTCTGGCAGGGCTTCTGGTATTGGGTGCCGGTTTATGCGGTGACCTTCGTTGTCGGCGGCTTCTGGGAGGTGTTGTTTGCCACCGTGCGCCGACACGAGATCAACGAAGGCTTCTTCGTGACCTCGATTCTGTTCTCGCTGATCCTGCCGCCGACCGTGCCGCTGTGGCAGGTCGCGCTGGGCATCAGCTTCGGCACCGTGATCGGCAAGGAAATCTTCGGCGGCACCGGCAAGAACTTCCTGAATCCGGCGCTGGTCGGGCGTGCGTTCCTGTACTTCGCGTATCCGGCGCAGCAGACCGGCGACACCATCTGGACCGCGGTCGACGGCTACACCTCGGCGACCACGCTGGGTATCGCCAAGCTGGGTGGCCTGGATGCGGTCAAGGAGACCGGGCTGACCTGGATGCAGACCTTCGTCGGCGTCGAGCAGGGTTGCATCGGTGAGGTGTCGGCGCTGGCGATTTTCATCGGCGGCGCGTTCCTGCTGTACACCGGCGTGGCCAACTATCGCATCGTCATCGGCATGCTGGCTGGCATGATCGCCGCAGCGTTGCTGTTCAATGTGATCGGCTCGGACAAGAATCCGATGTTCGCCTTTCCGTGGTACTGGCATCTGACCGTGGGCGGATTCGCATTCGGCGCGATGTTCATGGCGACGGATCCGGTTTCGGCGGCGCATACCGATACCGGGCGCTGGATCTTCGGCGTGTTTTGCGGCGTTCTGGTGGTGCTGGTGCGGGTGGTCAATCCGGCATTCCCCGAATCGGTGATGCTGGCCATTCTGCTCAGCAACATCGTT
>JBFFJL010000003.1:0-24691 GCA_041555955.1 Nevskiaceae bacterium | reverse complement strand
TCTGGCTGTCCGGCGACAGCCAGATTGAGGCGAAACAAGGCGAATCCGGGGATTTCCAAGGGGCACTCGCCCAACAGTTCGTCCAGTGCCGGCATTCTATTGGTGCATGACCGGGCCACGGTCGAACACACATTTCCGGCCTAACAGGCTCGTCCAGCCAGAGCGTCCCGCACGGCCCGCAGCACCATTGCAGAGTGCTTTTCCCACTGAGCCCGCGTGACTCTGTCTCGTCTGACAGCCCCATTGCAGCGACTACGCCGCGCTGGCGGCACGCTATCTCGCGTATCACCTGCCGACCTGAGCCGGCTGCCACCGGGCATCGTCGGCCGCACGACCGCCCGCGGTCGTGAATGCCTACCACCCTGAGATCTCCTGCCCGGCACTCGCTATGACTCCGTCGTACGAAACACAGTCGCAAGCTTCAGCGCCCGCAGGCGCGGCGTCTTCTTGGACTGATGCGACTGCATGCGTTCGAGACTTTCGTCCAGGGCGGAGACCGCATCGGCCACGTACAGCCCTTTGTTCATCATCACGCACTCAGCACGGTTGCCCATGGCCGCGTTGGTCACTTCGGCACACGAACGCATGCCCCGTCTGGCCAGACTTTCGAGTACCTGTGTCGCCCAGATCACAGGAACGTGCGCCGCCTCGGACAGCCACAGCAGTTCTCCCTGAACTTCGGCCAGACGCCCGAAGCCACACTCCACCGCCAGGTCGCACCGAGCCTGAACCGCATTCGGCGCGGGAGTGCGATCAACAGACGAAGCAGGCATCGGACGACTCAAGCGGAACAGCAGTTGACCGCACGCCATAAGGATCACGCGTGAAATCTTGATGGCAACGCCATGACAAGCGCGGCGCAGGTCAGCGTTATCCAGGCGAATGAGTAGAATCGGACAATCCCGACCCGATCCGCATCCAGCACCACGGGCTTCATCCCACTGCCATTCGATTGGAGCTCCCTCATGACCGTCACCGTCCGCCCACCTACGCTGAACAACCCCGGCCTGCTGCAGACACGCTGTCTCATCGACGGCGCATTCATCGGCAAACCGGAACTGGCGGTGCGCAACCCGGCGACTGGAGATGAAATCGCCCGCGTCCCAAACCTCGGTGCAGACCACGCGCAGGCCGCCGTCGAAGCAGCGTCGAAGGCTTTTGGGTCTTGGTCCAGGCGTACCGCCAAGGAACGCAGCGCAACTCTGCGGCGCTGGTTCGAACTGATCCGCGAGCATCGCGACGATCTCGCGCTGCTGCTGACCTCTGAGCAGGGTAAACCGCTGGCCGAAGCACGTGGCGAGATCGACTATGGCGCGTCGTACGTCGAGTTCTATGCCGAGGAAGCCAAACGTATTGCCGGTGAGATTCTGCCGAGCCACCGCACTGATGCGCGCATGCTCGTGCAGCGCCAGGCCTGCGGCGTCGCTGCCGCGATCACGCCGTGGAACTTCCCCAACGCGATGATCACGCGCAAGGTCGCGCCGGCGCTGGCCGCCGGCTGCACAGTGGTGGTCAAGCCGGCGCCGGAAACACCGCTGTCGGCACTGGCGCTGGCGGAACTGGCGCAGCGTGCCGGCTTTCCGCCGGGCGTGTTCAATGTCGTTACCGGCGACGCGCAGGCCATCGGCGGCGTGCTGACCCGTCATCCCGCCGTGCGCGTACTGAGCTTTACCGGCTCGACCGCCGTCGGAAAACTGCTGATGCGGCAGTGTGCGGACACGGTCAAGCGCGTCGCGCTGGAACTCGGCGGCAACGCCCCGTTCATTGTCTTCGACGATGCCGATCTCGATGCGGCGATCGAAGGCGCAATGGTGTCCAAGTACCGCAACGCCGGACAGACCTGTGTCTGCACCAATCGCTTCTACGTGCAGGCCGCTGTGTACGACGCCTTTGTTTCGCGCCTGACCGAAGCGACGCGTGCACTGCGCCTGGGTAACGGCATCAACGCCGGCGTGACCCAGGGCCCGCTGATCAACATGGCGGCTGTGGAAAAGGTCGAACGCCATATCGCTGACGCCACACAGCGCGGCGCGCAGGTCGTGCTCGGTGGCGCGCGCGACACGCTCGGCCAGACCTTCTTCCAGCCGACGGTACTGGTCGACGTGCCCGCAGATGCCTTGATCACGCGAGAGGAAACCTTCGGCCCGGTGGCACCGGTGATCCGCTTCGAGCATGAAGACGAAGTCATTGCGATGGCCAACAACACCGACGCCGGCCTCGCGTCGTATGTCTACACGCGTGACCTCGGTCGAGCGTTTCGTGTCTCCGAGTCGCTCGAATACGGCATGGTCGGGCTCAACACCGGGCTGATCTCGACCGAGCTGGCGCCGTTCGGCGGCGTCAAGCAGTCCGGCAGCGGACGCGAGGGCTCGCACTACGGCATCGACGAATATGTCGAGATCAAGTACGTCCTCGTCGCAGGGCTCGGCACACCGAGCTGAACACGCGCCTCAAAAGTCGTAGCGATAGCCGAGATAGCCGTAGTACAGCTTGGTCTTGTCGGTGGTGTCGAGAAACTGCTCGTTGGAAAGTTCGGCCGCCAGTTCCGCTTCAACCGTCCACGGGCGCCGGCCGGTCCAGATGACACGCACACTGGGACCGTAAATCCATTGTGTGCGGCCGGCGTCGGTGCTGCGCCGGTCGATCCGCAGACGCGGATTGATGTCCAGCTGATCGAACAGCCGCCGCCGGTAATTCGCCGAAGCAGCGATGCCCTGATACGTCGTGGTGTCCGTATAGCGCAGGCCAAGAATCGCCAGATCGCCGATACCGATCAGATCGCTACCGATCAGCTGCAGGTTGTAATACCAGTCGGGGCCTGAACCAGGAATTGCCTCGACGCCGCCGGACGCCGGGGTCGAGGTCAGTTCTGCTGACGTCAGGTCTCCGGAAATGCGGAAACGGGTACTGATGGCCTGAGACACACTCGCGGTATAGCTGGTGCTGATGGCGCTGCGATCCAGCGCCAGCTGTTTCAGCTCGGTTTCCGAGTACACCTGACGCAGATCAGACAGCGTCGAATCGGTCTGCCCGATCAGCGCATTGCTCACACTCAATAAAGGACTGCGGCGACGGTCAGCGATCACGCTCACCGTAGTCTCGTCGCTCAAGTTACCGCTGCCGATCAGATACGCGATGTTCGGCTCGTTGAAATAGACGTCGTAGTCGACCAGACCAAATAGCGACACGCCGTCGTTGAAGTAGCGCAGCTCGGTGCCAACGGCACGCCGGTCGACGCTGGAGTCTGCGGTCTGATTGATGCCGTAGACGTTGAAATTCCAGCGCTCGGCAATCGGCCCGATATCGACATTCAGTCCGTACAGCACGCGATCGGTGCTGAAGCTGTCCGCGGTCGATGCCACCGGTGTCCCGGCCAGCACGTTGACGCGACTGTGCCGGGTGGTCCGGTAGCCGTAGTACAGCCCGTCAAAACGTCCCAGCGCACCTCCGGAGGTGCGCGTCTGACGTCCGACGCGGGCGCCGTGCGCCTGATCACGTGTGGCCAGATCGATATACGCCATCGACGCCCGGAACTGATTGTCCGCGCTGTCGAGAAAATCATAGTCATAGCGTCCGGACAAACGCATGCGCAGATCCAGCGAATCGGATCGCCGCCGGCCATTGACGTCCAGATCCGTACTCAGCAACGACAGCGTGGTCTGCGACGCTTCGCTGTTGACCTGGAACTGATCGTATCGATAGAACTGGTAGAAGCTGCCGAACACATCCCACTGCGCCGCCGAGCCCTGCTCCGGCGTATGGCTGGCACGCGCATCCACACGGATCGGTGGCGCCACCAGCGCGGCCAGCCGCTGGCGCACACGTTCCGCGCCATCGCCGCTGGGGTAGGCCTGCAGATAGGTTTCATACGCGGCCTTGGCCTGCGCCGGCTGTCCTGCCTTTTCCCGCACGACACCCAGCAGCTCGCGCGCATCCTGCTGCATCGGCGCAATCGCATAGGCCGACACACGCTCGTAGATGGTCGCCGCCCGCGTCAGATTGCCGGACGTTGCCGCAGACTTCGCCTCCTCCATCAGCTCGGTCAGACGATCAAGATGGGTCGGCGCCACTGCCTGTCCGACGTCGGCACGCACCATCACCGCAGACAGATCGAGCACCGGACCGGCGTTGACGCTGGCCTTGCGCTCGACGTCGGTGATCTCGCTGACCCAGGCGTCGGGGTAGTCGCGCTTGATCGGTGTCAGCGCAGCCTGTGCGGCCGCGGCCGTCGGGAAGAATCCCAAGCGCTGACGGAAGCGCAGCACCTCGCTGATGCGCGACTTCACCTGATAGAGATGCAGCCCCGGTGCCAGCGTCGCGCGCTGCTTGGGATCGATTACGGTTTCGGTGGTGGTCGAGGTGAGATTGATGACGAAGATGCCGGTACGCGGCAGTGGCTCGGCACGCTGCGCGCCAGGCGCTGGCACCGGCGCAGCGACAGCCTTGGGCCGCAAGATTGACACCGTCAACGTCCGGTCGTCAGGGTTGGCTGTCACCTCACGTACGTCAACCGGCTGAGCAAAGCGCAGAATCACCGACGGAATCGTTCCGTTCAGGTTGGCACTGATCAACTCCAGTGGAATGCGGTCCGGGCCACTCGACTCTGCCCAGCGCAAAGTCGTTGCGCCGTCCTCGGTACCGCTACCGGCCGCGCTCTCGGTCCGCAGACGCACCTCCAGAACGCTGCCCGAGGCGTCAAGCGTATGACTGACGTAGCGCATGCCCTGCGTCAGGCTGATCACGATGTCGGCGCGTCCATCATGTCGATACGCGTCCACCCGCGTCAGCAGGCGATCGGTCACCTCAGCGGCCGGCAGATCAAGCGACAGCATCACCGCAACAAGAGCCAGACCTGAGCGCAGCGCCGCCGACACCCTCGAACCGAACATCATCCGCATCGTCATGACTTAGTCCCAACTCGAATCGGATACGCGATGCTCGCCGGAGCCTTCGTGGCACGATCCTGCGCAATTGCGCAGCTGGCTGACCGTCTCGCCGTCATGCTCGCCCGCATCGAAGTCATTGGCGTGGCAGCCCGCGCAGTCCGGAGCATAGGCTGCGTTTGGCCACGGAATGGTCTGCGAGTTGGTCCGGTGGCAGGCACTGCACGACGGGCTGCCGCGATGATCACCCGGGTAGTTCGGCGAACTGTGCCTGAAGTTGATCGACGACCAATTCGACGTGTTGTGACAGCTGGAACAATCCTCGGTGGTCACGAAGTGATTCGACGGCTTGCCGGTTGCCTTGCTGCCGTTGTGGCAACTGGCGCAGTTCCCGGTCACTCCGGCGTGGTCGAAGTTGGCTGGCGTCCATGCCACGGTCGTATGGCACACCTTACAGTCGCTGGTCGTCGGAATGTGGTTGCCCGGCTTGCCCGTTGCGGTGCTGCCGTTGTGACAGCTGGTGCAGGTCCCGGTGACGTTGCGGTGATCAAATACCGCACCATCCCAGGTACTGGTCGTGTGGCAGCTTTCGCAATCCGTCCCTGACGGAATGTGATTGCCGGGCTTGCCGGTGGCGGTACGGCCGTCGTGGCAGCTCACGCAGCTGCCGGTCACCTCGACATGATCCACGCGAATGACTGGCGTCCACGCAGCCGTGCTGTGACAGGCGTCGCATCGACTCGAACTGGCAATGTGCTGCGGATTCTTGCCGGTCGCGGTACTGCCGTTGTGACAGGTCGAACAGTTGCCCGACGCGTTGGCGTGATCGAAATTGGCCGGCGTCCACGCCACGGTCGAATGACACACCTTGCAATCGCTGGACGTGGCGACGTGCTTGCTCGGCTTGCCGGTTGCGGTGCTGCCATTGTGACAACTCGAACAGGTCCCGGTGACATTGCGGTGATCGAATACCGCACCATCCCAGGTACTGGTCGTGTGGCAGCTCTCGCAATCGGTCCCTGACGGAATGTGATTGCCGGGCTTGCCGGTCGCGGTACGGCCGTCATGGCAGGTCACGCAGCTGCCAGTGACCTCCAGATGGTCAACCCGCGTCACGGGGGTCCACGCCACCGTGCTGTGGCAGGCGTCGCAGCGACTCGAACTGGCGATGTGCTGCGGGTTCTTGCCGGTCGCGGTACTGCCGTTGTGACAGGTCGAACAGTTGCCCGACGCGTTGGCGTGATCGAAGTTGGCCGGCGTCCATGCCACGGTCGAATGACACACCTTGCAATCGCTGGTGGTGGCAACGTGCTTGCTCGGCTTGCCGGTGGCAGTACTGCCGTTGTGACAGCTGGTACAGGTGCCGGTGACATTGCTGTGATCGAAGCGTGCGCCCGACCAGGTGGTGGTGGAATGACAGCTTTCGCAGTCGTTGCCGGAGGCAATGTGATTTGCCGGCTTGCCAGTCGCGGTACTTCCGTTATGGCAGGTGGCGCAGCTTCCGGTCACCTCGACGTGATCAACGCGCGTGACGGGAGACCATGCAACCGTGCTGTGACAGGCCTCGCAACGCGTGGAACTGGCAATGTGCCTGGCGTCCTTTCCGGTCGCCGTGCTGCCGTTGTGG
This sequence comes from Nevskiaceae bacterium, assembly GCA_041555955.1. Lineage (GTDB taxonomy): Bacteria > Pseudomonadota > Gammaproteobacteria > Nevskiales > Nevskiaceae > Solimonas. The sequence goes on along the minus strand of JBFFJL010000003.1, from coordinate 18,181 downwards.
CAGCTGGCGCAGTTGCCTGTCGCGGAAGCGTGATCGAAGTTGGCCGGGGTCCAGGCAATGGTCGTGTGGCAGATGCTGCAATCGCTGGTGGTCGCAACATGCTTGCCGGGCTTGCCGGTCGCGGTACTGCCGTTGTGGCAGCTGGTGCAGGCACCGGAAACATTGCTGTGATCGAATCGCGCACCCGCCCACGCGGTCGTCACGTGACAGCTCTCGCAATCGTTGCCGGAAGGAATGTGGTTCGCCGGCTTACCCATGGCAACGCTGCCGTTGTGACAGCTCGAACAGGTGCCGCTCAGTTCGATGTGATCAACACGAGTCACCGGATTCCAGCGCCGCGTGCTGTGGCAGGCCGAGCAGTTGGTCGAACTGAGAATGTGCTGCGCGTTCTTGCCGGTGGCTGTACTGCCATCGTGGCAGCTGACGCAGCTCCCGGTGAGATTGGCGTGATCGAAACGCACGCCGGTCCACACCGAGGTGGTGTGACAGCTCTCGCAATCATTGCCGGACTGGATGTGATTCAGCGGCTTGCCAGTGGCTTTGCCGCCATTGTGGCAGCTGGTGCAGCTGCCGGTGACGTCCATGTGCTGCATGCGGCGGACGCTGAGCCAGGAATTGTCGCTGTGACAGGACTCACAGCGATCCGAGGTCGGTAGATGCGACGTCGGTTTACCCGGCGCGGTGATGTCGTTGTGACACGACTCGCAAGTCTTCGGCGTGCCGACAAAAACACCGTTGACGTGACAACTCTCACAGTCGACGGTGCGATGCCGTCCGCGCAATTCGAAGCCGGTCTGGTCGTGATCAAACTTCGTCCACGGCGCCGGCGGGTCGCCGACGGCCGATGCGCCAAGCAGAAAAACCAGCAGCGTGCCGCCGCCAAGCAGCGCGGCCAGCCAACGCAAGCGCCTCAGACTCAACATCGAAATTAAGCGTCGCATGGTCTACTGCGCCTCCTTGGTCCGGGCAGCGCGCGGACCGATCCGCACGTCGCCAAATGCGCTGGGTTGATGGCAGCGCTCACAGTTCTTGCCGAATCCGCCGTGGTGGGCATCGTCACTGGCATGGCAGCTGTTGCAGCTGCGATCCAGCTTGATGCCGTCCGCATGCGCCACGGGCGTCTTGTGACAAGACTCGCACCGCGCCTGCTGATGCCGACCTTCGAGTGGAAAGTCGGTCTGTTTGTCATGATCAAACGTGCAGCGCTGCCAGCCCGCCGGGTTATGGCAGCTCTGGCACTGCGTGCCGAACGCGCCGCGATGCGGATCACCGGACTTGTGACAACTGTTGCAGGTCGTCGCCGTCGCGCGGTAATTGGAATCAAGGTGACACTCGTCGCACGACGCAGTCGCGTGCAGGCCGACCAGCGGAAACAGCGTCAGGTCGTGATCGAACTTCACCCCGTCACGCCATGACTTGACCTGATGGCAGCTGTCGCAGCGATCGCCCTGCTGCCCGTGATGAACATCGTCGACTCGATGGCAATCGACACAGGCGCGCGCCGGTGTCGATTTCGGCTGCTTGCCGGCCAGAGTCATCTCGCCGGCGTGGCAGCTGCTGCAGGCCAGCGCGCGATGCGGGCCCAGCAACGGAAACTGGGTTTCACGCTCGTGATCGAAACTTTTCTTGCTCCAGCTTTCAACGCTGTGGCAGCTGTCGCAGGCGCGACCGAAGCGTCCCTGGTGCACGTCACTGCCACGGTGGCAGTCGATACATTGCGTCGGCAGCGTCTTGTTGCGGGTCTGCTCGGTATGACAACTATGACAATCGGCGCTGCGATGCCGGCCCAGCAGCGGAAATTTTGTCTTGGCGTGGTCGAAGCGTGCGCGCTTCCAATCCTTCGACCCGTGACAGTCAGCGCAGCGATCACCGAACAGTCCACCATGCCGGTCCTGCAATCCGTGACACGAGGCGCAGGCCGTTGGCGTGTCCTTGTAGCGACGATCCGGATGACAGCTCGCACAGGCTACGTCGCGATGACTGTCCTTGAGCTGAAAATCGGTGGTGCTGTGATCAAACGCGCTCTTGCGCCAGCTCTTGGCCGTATGGCAATCCTGACACTGATCACTCATCTGGCCCTTGTGCACATCATCCTTCTGGTGGCAGTCATTGCAGGCGTGCGGCGCCTCACGCATCGGCTTGCCCGCGGCATGGCAGTCCGCGCATGGCACCTTGCCGTGCAGCCCCTCCAGCGCGAAATCCGTCATCGCGTGATCAAACAACGCGGGACTCAGACCGACGATGTCGGCCTTGCGACCCTTATGTTCGGTGTGGCACTGCCGGCATTCCAGCGACGCAACCTGCGGCGACCGCCCGTGGAAGCCCCGCTTGTTGTCAATGTCGGCGCTGACCTTGTCGTGACAGTCACGACACTGCTGCTGCTGGATTGATCGACTGAAGGACGTGTGGCATTGCGCGCAGTCGTCCTCGTACTTGGCATGCGCTTCGGTCAACGGACCCGGCATCAGCAGCTTTTCCAAGGGCGCAGCCTGCGCGGGAAATACCGTGGACAGCAGCACCCCGAGCAGGCATCCGAAATGCCATCGCGCACGCTGATGCGCAGCGTCAGTACATGTGAACGGCAACCACATGCACGACTCCGGTGACGATCAACATGAAATACAACGGCAGGTGCAGCAGGTGCCACACACCGAACAGACGCTCGAACGCGGTATAGCGATAGACTGCTGCGGCGGCGGCGACGCGTTGACGCAGCAACAGTATCGCGGGCCCGCTTTGTGCCTGCGGAATCTGCGCTTGCTTCAGCAAACGAGTGGCGCGCGCCACGATCCGGCGGCGACGCCAGGTCGCCAGCGGCAGGCGCAGCAGACTGTGTCGGAGACTGCCACTCATGGTGTGCAGAGGACGTTCAAACGCCTCCAGCGCTGCACCGATCGCATCGAGGTTGTGTGCATGCAGATCCAGCTCGCTGCGCGCCTCGGCCCACGCGCGCCGCAATTCACCCAACTCCAGCTGCCGCCCGTACAACCCCTCATGGATCTTCGAGTACAGATGTCGACCGATCAGACCACTCGATGCCACCACCAGCATCGAGTACAGCGCCATGTTGCTGTTGGTGGCGCCGGTACCGAAATTGCTGTGAAACAGAATGGCCGTCGGACCGGCCACGCCAAACACCATATGCATGCGGAACCAGTGGCGCACTGCACCCCAGCGATGCATGAAGCGCAGGTGCTTGCGCAGCGGATACAGGCCGAGCAGCAACATCAGCGATCCACCGATGATCCCCAGCGCGTAACCCAGACCGTCGGCCGGAGTCACATAGAAGCGATCACGCTGCATCCAACCCCAGTACAGCAAAAGCGCGGTGGAGAGAAACGTCAGCAGTGAGGTCACGCGGGTCACGACCGGGCGGTAGCTCCAGCCCTGAGGCGCGGCGGATGCCTGCGGCATGGGTCCGTTCATGATCCGCCTCCAGCGTTGCCCTTGATCATGTCGAGTACCGAACGTCGGCTCTGCTGCAAACGGGCAACAACATCCGCGTGATCACCACGCCGAGCCAGAGCCAGTGCGTTGGCACCGTCGCGATTGCGCATCGCCGGATCGGCACCACGCTTGAGCAGTTGGTCGACCACCGCCAGATGCCCGTGGGCGGCCGCTGCCATCAACGCGGTCTGGCTGACACCATCGCGGGCATCCATCTTGGCGCCAGCGTCGAGCAACTGCATCACGATCTGCGCATCACCAGCACCCGCCGCCAGCACCAGCGGCGGCGCTGCGCCGCCGTCGACCGCAGCTCCAGCCTGCAGCAGCACCTTGACCATCGGCGCACTGCGCTGGCGGATCGCGCTCTGCAGCATTGCTTGTCCCGCGACGCCCTGCGCCGAGGCGCCGCGCGTCACCAGTTGCGCAGCAAAAGCATGGTCTCCGTGGCGAACAGCGGCCGGCAATGCACGATCGAGCACGCCGCGATCAACTGTCGCGGTGGTCAGTACTGCTGCCGCCAGTCGGGTCATACCCGCGTCGATCGCCTGCGCAAGAAGATCCGACTTCGCTTCGACCAGGTCGGGCGCTCGCTTCAATAGATCGATCGCTGCCTGCTGCTGTCCGGCATCAATCGCAAGCGCCAGGGCATTGCGCCCGCGCGCGTCGCGCGCATGCAGATCGGCACTGCGCTCAACGAGCGCGCCCAGGGTCTCGACATGTCCACCAGCCACCGCGTGCAGCAGCGCGCTGCGGCCATCCTTGCTGCGTGTATTGACGCGCGCGCCACGCGCCAGCAAGGTCTTGACGACGCCACTGTGCCCACGCGCGGCAGCACGCATCAACGCCGTCTGACCCTCGGCATCGACTGCTTCGATGTCGGCGCCGCGATCGAGCAGGGTCTTGACCATGTCGCCCTGATCGCGCCAGGCCGCGGTCGTCAGTGGCGGCCACTGCGCCTCGGCATCGACGGACCGGGCACGATGCGTGTTCGGATCAATGCGTTCAGAAGCACTACGAACCGCACCGCGCGTTTCTGCCGTGGCGCCCGCACGGCGCAGTCGTTCGGCCAGTCTCTCCTCCCCCGCATCCTGGGCGATGCGCAGCGGCGTCAGGCCATCGACATTGCCAATGTTGGCGTCGGCACCGCGCGCGAGCAACTGATCCACGATCACAGCGTCGCCGCGACGAACCGCCATCAGCAATGCGGTGTTGCCCTGCTGATCAACGTGATTGAGTTCCCGACCTTTGGCCAGCAGCAGACGCACCACATCGCTGTGCCCGGCGCGCGCTGCCAGCAGCAGTGGCGTATTTCCCTGCGCATCGGACAGGGTTTCATCGGCACCCGCGTGCAGCAGTTGATCGACCACCGACTCGCGGCCGAGCTCGGCCGCCACCATCAGTGGCGTGCGCCGACGTGCATCATGCGGGTCCGGCGACGGCAGCTTCCTGAGTAGCACGGCAAGGCCCGCCGCATCGCCGCGCGCCGCCGCACTGAACACCGAATCCACGGCATTGGTCGGGGCTTGCTGCAGGCGTTCGAGCTGTTGTCGCGCGGGCTCCAGGCCCTGCTCGGCGGCTGCGGTATACCAGCGCCGGGCCTGCTCCGGATCGACCGTGACCCCATCGCCATCGGCGTAGCAGCGCGCCAGATTGTATTGCGCGCGGGCGTGGCCCTGCGTCGCCGCCGCTGTCAGCCACTTCACCGCACGCTGCGCGTCACGCTCGACCCAGCGCCCGCTGCCGTATTGCACACCCAGCTGGTACTGCGCCTCGGCGTTGCCGGCGGCAGCCAATGATTCCCATATCCGGAGCGCGCGCTGCGGCTCGCGCAGCACGACGGCCTCACGCGCCTGCTCAAGCCGGGCGTCGACATCGGACAACTGCGCAAACACCGGCGCGGCACCGCCGACCCATAGCAGCAATACCGCCGCGCAGAGCCCGCATCGAGGGAGATCAGGCCGTACCATGCCTGGTCTCGACCTCGATCCCCATCTGTTTCAGAAACGGCGTCGGCAACACGCCGCCCGCGCACACAATCACCGCATCGTTGCGCAACGTACGCTCGGCGCCGCCCAGATCGAGCCGCACACTGTCGTCGGTGATTTCACGTACCTCAGACCCCAGCATCACTTGCAGCCGACCTGTGCGCTGCGCCGCATCGATCCGATCACGATTCTTCGGCTTGGCGCGGGCGAAGGCCTCACCGCGGTAGGACAATGTGACCGCACTATCGGCCTGCTCGGCGATGCTGGCGGCGGCTTCCAGCGCAGCGTCACCACCGCCGACGACGAGCACATGCCGACCGGCGTATTGCGCCGGATCGATCAGGCGGTAGACGACCTTGCTCGCGTGCTCACCGGGTACGCCCAGCGTGCGCGGCGTGCCACGGCGACCGATCGTCAGCAACACCCTTGCCGCCCTGTGCTCCCCGCGCGTCGTCCTGATCAGAAAACCGTCACCTGACGGCTGCACTGCTTCGGCGCGCTCCTGCTCCTGGATCGTGATGCCCGCGGTGTTGCAGGCGTCCAGCCAGAAACGCATCAGGTGCTCCTTGGTGGTCTCGCGCAGCCGTACCTTGCCGACGATGGGCAGATCGACCGGCGCCGTCATCACGATCTTGCCGCGCGGAAAGTGCGCGACCGTGCCGCCCAGAGTGTCCTGTTCAATCAGGCGATAGCGCAGCCCGGTCGACTGGGCGTAGAGCGCAGCGGCGAGGCCCGCGGGACCGGCGCCGACGATCAGCACATCCAGCGCATGCGCGTGCTTGCCCAGCGACTTTTTGATTGCCTGCATCGCCTGCACGCCCTGGGTCACGGCATTGCGGATCAGCCCCATGCCGCCGAGCTCTCCGGCGATATAGATGCCCGGCACATTGGTTTCGAATTCCGGACTGAGCAGCGGAATTTCGACGCCGCGTTTTTCGGTGCCGAAAACCAGCGTGATGGCGTCATACGGACAAGCCGCGCGACAGGCGCCGTGACCGATGCATTTGGTCGGAGCGATCAGGTGCGCGCGCCCGGAAATGATGCCCAGCACTTCGCCTTCGGGGCAGGCCGAAACGCAGGCGCCGCAGCCACCGCACTTGCCCGGATCGATCACCGGATGCAGCGATGCCGGCTCCGTCAGACCCGCTGTGGTGGCGGCGTCCAGGGCCAGCAGGTTGCGCCGATCGCGACGCCGGGAAATCAGGCTGTAGAGAAACAGCAGCGCAGCAGCGGGCACGCCGTACACCAGCCAGCCGAGCACGCCGATCTCCACCAATCCGCCTCCTGCAATTATTGCCAGCCCCTGCCGGCAAATGACCTGACACGAGCTGACTCATTCCGACCCGCAGGAGGCGCACCCGCTCTTGATGGCGGGCACGGCGCGCTGTCCTCCGACGCGTGGCCTATTCAGAACTCTTTGGGCCAGACTAGAATCGAGATTGTTAACTCTGCGTCAACGCAAGTCGGCTCTGCTGCGGTCGATCAAACGGGCGGTCCCAGCACGCCGACTAATGGCAGTCGGCTGCGCGTCCAACACCGCCCGGAACTCGCGCAAACTCACAATCGGCGGCGCCACGCTGAAGTAAACTGGTCCACCGCCCGGATTGCCGCGACGTATGTCGAGTCCCAAGCCGCTTCAACCTGACACCGCAACGGTCTGGGACCGCGTCTGGCCCTGGTTCGACGCCGCACTGGAGCAGCCCGCGGAGACTCGCGAGACGTGGATTGCAGGGCAGCCGATCGGCACCGAACTTCTGGCACCGCTGCGGGAGCTGCTGCGGGGACACGACGCCGCCGAACAGGCGGACCGGCAACGCGGCCCGGATGCAGACGCACCCGATCCGCTGCTCGCGCCGGGCACCTGCATCGGGGCCTGGCGCATTGAGCACCTGATCGGCAGCGGCGGCATGGGCGAGGTCTATGCCGTCCAGCGCAACGACGGCGCCTATGCGCAGCGCGCAGCATTGAAACTTCTCACTCGGATCGACAGCCGCGAGGACACGCGCCGTTTTGAACGTGAACGTGAAATTCTGGCGCGGCTCGAACACCCCGGCATCGCGCGTCTGCTCGACGGCGGCGTCCATCAGCAGCGGCCTTATGCGGTACTCGAGTTCGTCGACGGCGTCGGCATCACGCAGTTTGCGGCATCGCTGGGCCTGCGGCACCGAATCCGGCTGCTGCTGCAGGTCTGCGATGCGGTCGCTGCCGCGCACCGCAGCTTCATCGTCCACCGCGATCTCAAACCCGGCAACGTGCTGGTCAAATCTGACGGTCAGATCAAGCTGCTGGACTTCGGCATTGCAAAGCTCACCGGCGCGGTGGACGTCCGCACCGACCTGACCCAGGTGCTGGCGCTGTCACCGGACTACTGCGCACCGGAGCAGCTTGAGAACGGCGCAATCACCACGGCGACCGATGTCTACGCGCTCGGCGTGATGCTGTTCGAACTGCTGACCGGGACGCGGCCCTGGCCTTCAACCGGCACTGCGGTCACACGGGCGATCGAGCGGCTGCGCCAACCTGATGCCCCCGCGCCCAGTCGTGTTGCTCCGGCGGCACAGCGCCGTGCGCTGCGGGGCGATCTTGACGCCATCGTGCTGAAGGCGCTGCGCCCCAACCCGGCGGCGCGTTACCCCACCGTCGAAGCACTGGCCGGGGATCTGGAGAACTATCTGACTGGCCGTCCGGTGCATGCGCGCGGCAATGCGCGCAGCTACGTCATGGCCCGAACCCTGCACCGCTATCGCTGGTGGGCGGCTGCCGGCGGCGCAGTGTTCGCCAGTTTGGCGCTGGGCCTGGCAGGCGTGGCCTGGCAGGCCGGCGAGGCACGGCTCGAACGTGATATCGCCCGCGCCGAGGCCAAGCGCGCGGACGCCGTGCGCCAGTATCTGGTCTACATGTTCCGCGCCGCCGGCGAATCGGAATCCGATCAGCCAGTGACCGCCAAAGCAGTGCTCGACGCTGCCGCCAAGCGCCTGCAGGCCGAGTATGCCGACGCTCCGGCGCGCGCCACGGACATGATGCAGGCACTCGGTGAGCTGTACTTTCTGATGAACGACTACGAGGGCGGCATTCCGCTACTGCAGCGCATGCTCGATCTTGCCGACGAACAGACCGATCCCAATGTGCTCGCTCGCGTGCGCCTCGATCTCGGACAGATGTACTACCGCAGCGGCGACGCCGAAGCCGCCACGCCGCTGCTGCAGCAAGCGCAGGCGTTCTGGGCCCGGGACCCGCAGCGCTATCGCAGCGATCTCGCGACCAGCCGCCAATTGGAGGCGCAGCTGCAACGTGCGCGCGGCGATCTCGACGGAGCGATTGCAACGCTGGAGGCGGCGATCCCTGCGGTCGACGCCACGCTCGGAATCGATCACCTCGAATCCGGCGTGCTGCACAACAATCTGGGTCTGCTGTTCTTCCACGCCGGGCGCCTGGACGACGCCGACCGCCAGTTCGCACGCGCATGGTCGGTGTGGGAGGCGCGCCGCAATACGCACGGCGGCGACGCGCTCAACACCTTGAACAACTGGGCCGCCGTCGCCAGCCGCCGTGGCGAACTGGATCACGCCGAGCAGCTGTACCGCCAGGCGCTGGAAACCCGCCGCACATTGCTGGCCCCGTCAGCGGCGCTCGCCGCGCTGCTGAGCAACTACGGCAAGCTGATGCTGCAGAAGAACGACGCCAATGCCGCGCTGCCGTTGCTCGAGGAGGCGGTCGAACTCGCGCAGCGCTACGCCGGCGACAGGAGTCCGCATCTGATTGCGGCACTGAGCGGCCTCGGCGATGCCCATACCCGCCGCGGCGAACTCGACAGAGCAGACACCGTGCTGATCCGGGCGCAGGAACTGGCGCTTGCGGCCACCGGCCCGACGCATCCGCTGAGTCTGATGGTCGGCGTCGCCCAGGTGCGGCTGGACGCTGCACGCCATGACACCGCTGCAGCTGCCGCACGGCTGGATCGGGTCGAACAGGGATTTCAGGCGATGGGCCCGGCCGGCCAGCCGTACGTCCAGCAGGTCAGACAACTGCGCAGCGATCTGAATCTTCCAACTTCCGCCGGAACCTGAGAACGCGCTAGATCGACCCGCCCAGCTGCTGGTATAACCAGGCACGGGCGCGCAGCCAGTCGCGCTGCACGGTGCGCGCGGTCACCCCGAGCGCGCCGGCGGTTTCTTCGTCGGTGTAGCCGCCGAAGTAGCGGCATTCCACCACCTGCGCCAGGCGCGAGTCGATCTGCGCCAACCGCAGCAGCGCCTCGTCCAGTGCCAGCAGGGTGTCGTCGCTTTGAACCCCGCCAAGTTCACCGCCATCGACATCGTCCAGCGACAGCACCGCCTGCCCTTCGCCGCGACGCTGCGTCAGGCGCGAACGCGCGTCATCGACCAGCACCTGGCGCATCGCCAGCGCAGAGGCGCGCAGAAAATGGGCCCGATCGTTCCAGCGCGGCGTTCGGCACAGCTTCAGATAGGCTTCGTGAATCAAGGCAGTCGTCTGCAGGGTGTCGTCCGCCGGGGCCCCGAAACGGACCCTGCGCGCCAATCGGTGCAGATCGGCGTAGTACAGCGGCACCAGGTCGGCGGCAGCCGCGGCGTCGGATTCGATCATTGCATCGCTCATGTCGCAATTATCATCGCAATCCCGTTACAGGAGGAGTGAGCCAAGTCGCATCTGCACGCGGGCAATTGCCTTAAAGTGACGCGGTATCGAAATTGAATGAACGGAGAGTTGTCATGCGTACTTTGATCGGGATTCTGATGTTGACGAGTCTGCCGCTGTCTTCCTGGGCGGGTGGGACCGCAGTGCTGCGCAGCAGCGCCGAGGGCCGCACGACGGAAATGCAGGTTGAGTATCTCGGCGACCGCACCCGCTTCAACGTCCAGGGCCAGGGCGACATGTACATGATCATGCGTGACGGCAAGGCCTACGCAGTCACCCAGGGCATGGTGATGGATCTGTCCGGCATGGCCACGATGATGGGCAACCAGATGCAGGCCAACCCCGGCAGCATGGCGTCCAACGTCGACCGTTACATGGGCATGCACGCGACCGGCCGCAGCGAAACCGTCGCCGGCATTCGCGGCGAGGTCTACGTCGTCGAATACGCCGACGAAAACGGGCAGAAGCACGCCGAAGAAGTCGTGCTGTCGACCGACAAGCGCGCGTGGGAATTCAGCCAGGCGATGATGAAAATGGGCCGCAGCATGGCGCGCTCCGCAGGCATCCAGGAACGTGCCGGCGAAACCGAGATGTGGAACACGTTCAATGGCAAGCGCGCCGGCGTGCTGCGCTATGGCACCCAGATGCAGGTGGTCAGCCTCAGCAGCAGCGACCCGGCAAGCTCCCGCTTTGAACTGCCTTCGGCGCCAACGCAGATGCCGAATCTCGGCGCATTGCTGGGCGGAGCCAACGCTGGCGCGGCGACTTCCGGCAGTGCCAGCACCGGCGCCGGCAGCACCGGCGGCACGGTCGATCTCGATGCCTTCCTCGGCGGCAAGGCCCAGCGTCAGCAGGATCGCGTCGAACAGCGCACCGATCAGGAGATCGACAAGGCCACCGACAGCGCGGTCGATAAAGCGCTGGACAAGGCGCTGAACAAGCTGTTCGGTGGCTGATTTCGCGGGTAATGTGAGCAGCGCTGGACGCCCCCCCGGCCGCACGGAGTCAAAACATGTCGCGTCAATCGCAGATCGCAGGCCTGTTGCTGGCCTCCACCGGGCTGCTGCCAGCACAGGCGGCAGATGCGCCCGTCCTTGAAAAGGATGGAATCATCCACGCGGAGGCGGGTGAGCGGCTGTATCTCGGCAGCGCGGGCGTCAGCCTCGAGAACGGACAGACCGTGCGGATTCAGGACCCGGACGACGCCAGTGAATTCCGCATGGCCAAGGTGCTGCATGCGGTCGGCAAGGACAAGGTCATCGTCGAACTGCTGCCGGCGGCACCCTGATCGCTGACCCGGATCAGCCCGGCGTTTCGGCCAGCAACGCTTCGAGATCACGTTCGACGGCCCGCGCCTGCGGGTCGTCGGCGTGGGTCTCGCCCACATACAGGGCACGCACGCGTCCGCGCCGGTCAATCAGGTAGTACGCCGGCCAGTAACGGTTGCCGATCGCGTTCCAGTAGACGAAACCGTTGTCGATCATGATCGGGTGCTGCAGGCCGAACTCGGCCACCTTGGCAACGACGCGCTCGCGGTCCTTCTCGTGATCGAATTCCGGCGTATGGATGCCGACAATCTGCAGCCCGCGATCGGCATGGCGCCGCTCGACGGACTTGAGCCACGGCATCGAGCGGTAGCAGTTCCAGCAGTCGAAGGTCCAGAAATCGAGCAGGACCACACGACCGCGCAGATCGTCCCAGCGCAGCGGCGCTGAATTGATCCAGCCATCGGCCGTGGTCTGGGTAAACGCCGGCGGCCGGTAGCGCGTGCCTGGAGCATCCAGGGCCAGCACCGTGTCTGCCGATGCCGGCGCAGCCACGACAACAGCGCCCAGTGTCAACGCGCCAAGCAGGCGACGACGCTGCCAGTCGACCGGATCAGGCATCCGGTTTGAGCTGATCCGCATAGTAGTGCTTCAGCTTCGCGACCTTGGGCGCCGCTACCGCCTGGATATACGGCTGACCCGGATTGCGCTTGGCGTAATCCTGGTGATGGGCCTCGGCCTCGAAGAATGCATCCAGCGGCTCCAACGCGGTCACGATTGGCGCGTTGTAGGCGTGTGCGGCATCGAGCTGGCGAATGTAGGCCTGCGCAACGGTCTTCTGCGCGTCATCCGCATAGAAAATCGCCGAACGATACTGGCGACCACGATCGTTGCCCTGCCGGTCGAGCTGGGTCGGATCGTGCGCCACCGAAAAGAAGACTTTCAGGATACGGCCGAGACTGATGCGGCGTGCGTCATAGACCACCTTGACCACTTCCGCATGATTGGTGGCGCCACTGCACACCGTGTCATAGCGGGCCTTCTCGGCGCTGTCGCCGGCATAGCCGGACACCACGTCCTGCACCCCTTCAAGCGCGCGGAATACCGCTTCGACACACCAGAAACAACCGCCGCCCAGCACCACGCTCTGTTCGGCCGGATCGGACCCAAGATCCTGGGCAGGATCGGGAAACTCGGCTGGAGTCAGCGGATGATCCTGACCGCGCGAGGGACTGAACAAGTTCATGTGCAACTCCTGACCCAATGAGTGATCCAGACACGATTCCCGCCACCCGCTTGCGGGAGCGCGCCACAGCTTACCGCAGACGCTTGCATTCACCTGCCGCTCACACGGATTGACCACAGCCCGTCCCCGGCGTTCGAGCCGCGGATGACCGGGAAGCCACGACGCGGCACGGTCAAAGCCGGATGCCTGATCCGTTCCCCGTCGGGATCGATACAATCGACGCGCATGCTGCGCTGCCCCAACAGCGACTCGACGAAGGCGATTCGGTCAGTCCGGCCGCCAACCAAACCCAGACCGCAGACCCGAACGGCGTCATGAACCCGATTGCGAACGACACGGCGTCGAAAACGCGCGGCACGCCCTGGGAGGTCTTCATCACTTCGCTGCGCCTCGGGCTGACCTCGTTCGGTGGGCCGGTGGCACATCTGGGCTATTTCGAAAGGGCCTATGTGCGCGAACGCAAATGGCTCAGCACCGAGGCTTACGCTCATCTGGTCGCGCTGTGCCAGCTGCTGCCGGGCCCGGCCAGCAGCCAGCTCGGTTTTCTGATCGGCCTGCACCGTGCCGGCTGGTCCGGCGCGCTGGCAGCGTGGCTGGGCTTTACCGCGCCGTCCGCGGTGCTGATGTACGCCGCCGCGGTGCTGTCGGCATCGGCCGACACCACATCGGAACAGGCGCTGCTGCACGGGCTCAAACTGGTTGCGGTCGCGGTGGTGGCGCAGGCAGTCTGGAGCATGGCGCGACGACTCTGCACCCGACCCGCCACCGCGATGTTTGCGGTGCTGGCAGGTACAACACTGCTCGTCGCTGGCAACACGTCCATGCAGATGCTGGTCCTGCTGCTCGGCGCACTCGGCGGCTGGCGCTGGTGCCGCAACGCAGAGACGCCTGTGGCGACTCCCGCGGTTGCCGTGCGCACCGGACATGGCGGCCTGGCCCTGGGCATGTTCGTCCTGTTGTTGCTGGGCCTGCCATTGCTGGCCCTGCACCAGCCACACGGGCTCTGGGCACTTGCGGATGTTTTCTATCGCGCCGGCGCGCTGGTCTTCGGCGGTGGGCACGTGGTGCTGCCGCTGCTCAGCGACGCGCTGGTTCCGCAGCGCTGGATCTCCGCCGACCATTTCGTCGCCGGCTACGGTCTGGCGCAGGCGGTGCCGGGGCCGCTGTTCAGTCTGGCGAGCTACCTCGGCGCTGCCAGTCTTCCGCAAACACCGATCGCAGCAGCGACGGTCGCGCTGATGTCGATCTTTCTGCCGGGACTGCTGCTTGCGATTGCCGGTGTATCACTCTGGAGCCGACTGTCACAGCATGCTGCGATGCGCGCAGCGATCACCGGTATCAATGCCGCGGTGGTCGGCGTCCTCGCCGCCGCGCTGATCGACCCGGTGTGGACCTCCACCATTCGCAGCGTCCCGGACGTCGGCGTCGCTGCTCTCGGCGCGGTGTTGCTGGCACACGGTCGACTACCGCCTCTGGGCGTTCTGCTGCTGTGCGCGGCACTCGGCGCAGCCGCTGCCTGATCCTTAAGCAAGATTTAGCGTTGTCTTAGCGAACATTTAGCAAGCGCGCATCGAGCCGTCCCCTAGCATTCTCGCGTCCACTTTGCCCCGTATCCGGGCGCTTGAATCAGGAGTACAGCGCATGCACACCAACCCCGAACGCTATGACATCTACGGCCAGATTCACCGCGCGCTGCGCGCGTCGATGTCCCAGACCCTGGTCGACCTCGGTCGCGTTGATGCCAATGACAACACCGCAGTTGAAACCTCGATGCGGGACGTCGATGCGCTGCTGAAGTTCTGTCTCAGCCATCTGGATCACGAGAACATCTTCATCCACACCGCGATGGAAGCGCGCCGTCCCGGCTCCTCGCACAAGACCGCGTCGGATCACGACCAGCACCTGTCGGCGATCGACATGCTGACGCGCGACATCGGGCGCGTGCAATCCAGCACCGGCGCCGAGCGGCGCGCACGTCTGCTGGCGCTGTATCAGCATCTCAGCGGCTTCGTCGCCGAGAACTTCGAACACATGCTGGTTGAGGAGTCGTACAACAACGCGGTGCTGTGGGATCTGTACACCGATGCCGAGATTCAGCAGATCGAGCAGAACCTGGTGGCGTCGATTCCGCCGCAGCAATCCGCGGAGGTCATGCGCCACATGCTGCCGGCGATCAGTCAGCCGGAGCGCATCGAACTGCTCGGACAGATGCGGGCAGCGATGCCGGGGGAAACGTTCCGCGGCCTGTTCGAGATGATCCTGCCGCTGGTCCCGCAGGCCGATCGCCCGCGTCTGCAAGCGGCGCTGGCCTGAGTCGCCTCAGTTCTGCTCTTCCAGTCGCAATGGCCGGCCGACGCGCAGACGGAAGCGCCCACGGCCGGTCTTTTCGATGCCGATGAACTCGCAGCGCTCGGCCAGGCGCTTGGTCAGCAGGATCAGGCGCGCTTCGAGGTTATCGACGATATCGGGCAAGCGTAGCGGCGCGTCCAGGCGCAGCTCACGATTGCTGAATTCGTCGCGATGCTCGGCCTGGTGCACGCTCAGCAACTTCCACAGAATCGCGCCGGCGACTCCTTTGATCAGGTAGTCGTCGCCGATGAAGATGCTGTTGTCAGCGCGATAGCGCCGCACGGTGATCGCAGGCGCGTCCGCTGCCAGCGCGACGGCAGCGCCGGCAACCGGTTCAGCGTCGGCGTCGGCCTCTGCATCGGCACACGCGACCAGCCCCGCGATGGTGGTGCCGAGCTGGCTCGCCAGCATTGTCAGGGCATCCTCTTCGTCATAGCCAAAGCGTTGATCCTGCGCCGACTCGACATAGATCACGCCGAGTACCGCGTCGTCCGCCATGATCGGCACCGCCAGCTGGCTGTGCGGCGCCGGAATGCCCGGAAATGGAATCTCGGTCTCGATCGATTCGATCGCGCCCTGTGCCAAAGCCGCGTCGCGCACCGCGAGGCTGTAAGCGTATTCGTGGGTCAGATAGGAAATGCCGATCGGCGTGCGCTGCTGTGCGCAGACGCCGATGACGCCGGCCCCGAACGGGATTTCCGCGCCGATGCCCGAGTCGCTGTAGCCACGCGTCGTGACCGCGTACAACTTGTTTCCGGCCAGATCGCACAGCAGCAGCATCGAGTGCGTGATGCCGAATTCCCGATCCAGGTCGGCCAGAAAACCATCCAGCAGCGGCTCCAGTACGCGATGCCGCGCGATATTGGCGCTGGTTCGACGCATTGCCGACAGCAGATTCACGCGGCCGCCCGGGCGCGGCAGGCTCGGCCCCGGCACCGTATGGATTTCCAGAACACGGTAAATGTCCGAGCCGCGCAACACGAAGACGCCGGTCATCCCGGTCAGCGACGCGATACCGGCCAGCTTGGCCTTCATGCTCTCGAACAGCGCGCCCTCGGACTCGGTGCGCTCGTACCGCACGCTGAGCCGGTACTTGCTGCCGGTCTCCGGGTCGATCACCTGCACCGTCGCCTGCGGGTTGGCCAGGATGTTTTCACGTGTCTTGTTGAAGAACTGGAATGACAGTGCGACATGGTCGCGATCGACCCGATGCACCTGCGACACCAGAGTGATATTGGGCACGCCATCAGCCGAACAGGTCGCGATCACCCCCGGAATGCCGCCCTCCAGACAACTGCGGATATCGTCGACGTTCAGGTTCACGCCGGCCGCCCCAGCCGCTGTCCGGCGCCCGGCCCCGGCGTCTGCACGAACAGCGCCGATGGCTGCATCACCACCGCGACCAGATCGTTGTCGTCGATCCCCAGCAGCACCTCGGTGAACGCAGGCGGATGCCCGATCGCATCCAGCGAAGCAGCGAAGTCGCGCCGGTACTTGCGCGTGGCGGCAAGGTCGTCAGCGTCGGCATCATCCACCCGCGCGTGACTGGCCTTGATCTGCAAGGTGCGATGACTGTCGACCTCCGAGAACACCGCCGCCACCTCTCCCGTCAGGGCGATGTCGTCCAGCACCGGCTCGGTCTGCGCGCGCACCATCAGCACTCGCAGCTCGTATCGATGCCGGTCGATCCTGCATCCGCAGCAGCGCGCCACCGAGGGGCACAAGGCCAGGTCACGCGAAGCGATGTTGATCGACACACCGGACGTGACTAACGCCGCGGTCGCGTCATCGACGCTGGCCACGGCGTGAGGGGATTTCTGAACCATGACGCATCGTAATCCGGCCCTGTTCCGGACGGAAGCGTCGGCATCGGACGCTCGGGGATACTGCAAATGGCCGAAGGTGGGCCACCATCGAACCCGCATAATCCAGCGAATAACTATCCTATCCGTGCACACGCGGGGAGACAGCATGCGCCACTCACAACGGGCCGGACGGCAACATCTCGGCCGCTCGGTCACCGCCCTGGCTTTCAGCTTCGGTCTGACGCTGTGCGCCGGGATCGCCTCGGCCACGACCATCGACAACGCCGCACTGAACAATGAGCAGGACGGCCGCAACTGGGCGGCCTGGGGCCGCACCTTCAGCGAGCAACGCTTCAGCCCGCTGGATCAGATCAATACGGAAACCGTCGGCCGGCTCGGCCTGGCGTGGTCGCTGGAAGTCCCGGACGTCTGGAACGTTTCGACCCAACCGCTGCAAGTCGACGGCACCATTTACTTCGCCGCCGGCTACAGCGTGATCCACGCGGTCGACGCCGTCAGCGGCACGCTGCTGTGGAAATACGATCCCAAGGTCGATCCGATCAAGATGCGCATGGCCTGGGGCAGTCGCGGCATGGCCTACTGGAACGGCAAGGTCTACGCCGGCGTGCAGGACGGCCGCCTGTATGCACTGGATGCCAGGACCGGCGAACGGGTGTGGGAGACGCAGACCACCGAGCCCGGCGACAACCGCTACATCACCGGTGCGCCACGGGTATTCAACGGCAAGATTATCGTCGGTCACGGCGGGGCGGACTTCGGTCACGTGCGCGGCTACGTCACCGTATATGACGCTGAAACCGGCGAGCAGAACTGGCGCTGGTACGCGGTCCCAGGCAATCCGGCCGACGGCTTCGAAAGCCCCGAACTGGAAATGGCGGCCAAGACCTGGACCGGCGAATGGTGGAAGTTCGGCGGCGGCGGTACGGTCTGGAACGCGATGACCTACGACCCCGAGTTCAACCGCATCTACCTGGGCACCGGCAACGGCTCGCCGTGGAACCACAAGCTGCGTTCTCCCGAAGGTGGCGACAACCTGTTCCTGTGCTCGGTGGTGGCGCTGGACGCCGACACTGGCGAATACCTGTGGCACTACCAGACCACGCCGGGCGAGAGCTGGGACTTCAACTCGACCATGGACATGGTGCTGGCAACGATCGAGATCGATGGTGCACCACGCAAGGTACTGATGCACGCGCCGAAGAACGGCTTCTTCTACGTCATCGACCGCGAGACCGGCAAACTGATCTCGGCCAAAAAGCTGGGCAAGGTCACCTGGGCCGATCACGTCGACATGGCCACTGGCCGCACGGACGAAGTGCCGGGCGCGAGATACGAGAACGGCGAGGCACTGATCTGGCCCGGATCCGGCGGGATGCACAACTGGCACCCGATGGCGTTCAGCCCGGA
>JBFFJL010000002.1:0-25290 GCA_041555955.1 Nevskiaceae bacterium | reverse complement strand
GTCGGCCATCGCCGCAAGTCGCGGGTGAAATTCGCGACACAAACTGAGCATGGCCTCGACGTCCCGATGGGCGCTCAGGGCAACCACCCGGATGCGGTCCGGGTGCAGCCGCACGACTTCCAGCGTGTTGCGCCCGATCGTTCCGGTGGCGCCGAGAATGACCAGACCCTGCACTTACAGACCCGTCAGATACAGACCGAACAGCATCACCGGCGCCGCCGCCAGAATGCTGTCAACCCGATCCAGAATGCCGCCATGACCCGGCAACAGCGTTCCGCTGTCCTTGATGCCGACCATGCGCTTGAACATCGATTCGGTCAGATCGCCCACGATAGAGGCCAGCGCCACCACGATGGCGAGGCCAACCAAGACCAGCACCTGGGTGCCGATCACCTCGAACACATAAACCCCAGCGGTCAGCGCCCACAGAGCGCACAACACGACGCCGCCAATTGCCCCTTCGACCGTCTTGCCGGGAGAGATGCCGGGCGCCAGCTTGTGCCGCCCCAGGCTGCGGCCGGCCAGAAAAGCGCCCGTGTCCGCTGCGAAAACCAAGAACAACACGAACAGCAGGCGCAGCGCACCGTTATGCATCGCATGCAACTGTGCCAGCGCGCTGACGGTGGAAGGAATCAGGATCAGGCCCAGCGCGCCCAAAGCCAACGCTGAGGGCGGATGGCGCTGCAGGTTGCCTGGAAATCCGGAGAACACGATCGGCACCAGCAGCCACCACAGCACCGCCAGGCCTGTCAGTACATTCAGCACGCGCTGTCCGTGCGGCGCCTCAGCAATCATGCCGATCGCGATCAGCGCAACACCAACGGCCGCGACATAACGCCAACGTCGCGCGGGTTCAGTCCAGCGCATCAGCGCCGCCCATTCCCAGGCAATCAACAGTCCCGCGCCCGCGAAAACCGCATACAAGACGCGGGTCGGCGCAAACCAGACCAGCGCCAGCACGCCCGGCAACAGCACCAATGCGGTGATCACCCGCTGGATCAGCATCGCCTCGTCTCCCCCATGGCGATCATGCAGCTTCCGGTACGCGCCCGAAGCGACGTTGTCGTCCCGCATACCATTCCAGCGCCTGTATCAATGCGGCGCCGTCAAAATCCGGCCACAGCTGCGGAGTGAAATACAATTCGGTATACGCCAGCTGCCACAACAGGAAATTGCTGATCCGACTTTCGCCGCCGGTACGAATCAACAGCTCCGGATCCGGGATTCCGCGCGTGTCCAGCGCATCGGCCAGCGACTCGGCGTCGATGACTCTGCCCTCCGCAGCCAGACGCTGAGCGGCCTGCACGATATCCCATTGCCCACCGTAACCGACGGCGATCACCAGCATCATCCCGCCATTGTCGGCGGTCTGAACTTCGGCGTTCTTCATCTGCTCGCGTAGTTCAGGCGGAAAGTCGCCGTGATCGCCAATGAACCGCATCCGGATGTCATTCTTGTCGAGCGACTTAGATTCGCGTTTCAGGGTTGATTTGAACAGCTCGATCAGCAGCCGGACCTCAAGCTCGGGCCGGTTCCAGTTCTCCTGAGAGAACGCGAACAGGGTCAGCACCTGCACCCCGGCTTCCGCAGCAGAGCGAATCACCTTGCGCACGGCGCGCAGGCCAGCGCGATGCCCTATTGAACGCGGCTTGCCGCGCGCAACAGCCCAGCGGCCATTGCCGTCCATGATGATGGCGACATGCCGCGGAACGCGGGTATCGATCAATTCAGGGACTTGCTGGGACATGGACGATCCTACGCAGCACTACATCGACAACAGCTCTTTTTCCTTGACGGCTGCGACTTCGTCGATTTTTGCGACGAACTGATCGGTCAGCTTCTGGATCTCAGCTTCGCCGCGCTTGACGTCGTCCTCGCTGATCTCCTTTTTCTTCTCGCTATCCTTGATCGACTGGTTGGCGTCGCGACGTACATTGCGCACGGCAACGCGTGCCGCCTCGGCCTCGGTCCGCACCACCTTGGTCAGGTCGCGACGTCGTTCCTCGGTCAGCGGCGGAATGACAATCCGAATGGTGGTGCCCGCGGTGTTCGGGGTCAGCCCCAGATCCGACGTCATGATCGCTTTTTCAATCGCGCCGACCAGCGCCTTGTCCCACGGCGTAATGGTGATGGTGCGAGCATCTTCCACTGTAACCGACGCGGCCTGGGAGATCGGCACGTCGGAGCCGTAATAGTCGACCTTGACATGATCCAGCAGCGACGCGTTGGCGCGCCCCGTGCGCAGCTTCATCAGCTCGGTCTTCAGCGACTCGACCGACTTCTGCATGCGCTCAGACGTCTCGTTCTTGATTTGATTCAACATCGTGATCTCCGAAAAACAGTCGCCGGATCAGGCCGGCGCTCAGGCGTAAACGCGGGTTCCGATCGATTCGTCGCCGTTGACGATCGCCTGCAGCGCACCAGCACGATCCATGTCATAAACACAGAGCTTGATGCCGTGGTCGCGACACAACACCATCGCGGTCTGATCCATGACCGCGAGACGCTTGGACAAGGCTTCGTCGTAGGTCAGTTCCTGGTACTTGATTGCATCCGGATGCTTCTTGGGGTCCGCGGTATAGATGCCGTCAACCTTGGTTGCTTTCAACAACAAGTCGGCATTGATCTCGACGGCACGCAGCGCCGCAGCGGAGTCCGTGGTAAAAAACGGATTGCCGGTCCCGGCTGAAAAGATCACCACGCGGCCTTTTTCCAGGTGCCGGACGGCGCGACGACGGATGTAGTCTTCGCAGACCTGGTTGATTCGCAGCGCCGACTGCACTCGTACCGGCAGCCCCACGCGCTCGATCGCATCCTGCAGGGCCAGGGCATTGATCACGGTCGCGAGCATGCCCATGTGATCGCCAGTGACCCGATCCATGCCGGCCCGCGCCAAGCCTTCCCCGCGGAAAATGTTGCCGCCACCGACAACCAGCGCAACCTGAACCCCGGATTCGATCACCGCCTTGATTTCGTGTGCCAGCACACTCATCACTTCGGGCGAAATTCCGAACTGACCGTTGCCCATCAGGGCCTCGCCGGAGAGCTTTAGCAGGATTCTCTGATAGGCGGGCTTGGCGGTCATAGGCATCTGATTTTATTGACGTTACCTGCAAAAAGGCCCCGAATAACGGGGCCTCGAACCTCGTGGCAGCGGATTCTAACGCCAATCAGGCCTTGATGCCTGCCTGCGCCATCACTTCCGCTGCAAAATCCGTCTTCTGCTTTTCAATGCCCTCGCCCACCGAGAAGCGCACGAAACGCGCGACCTTGGCTCCGGTCTTCTCCAGCACCTTGGCAATCGCGTCGTCGGATTTCATGCCGTAGGCGTCGTTACGCACGAACGGCTGGCCCAGCAGCGTGATTTCCGCGGTGAACTTGCGCAGTTTGCCGTCGACCATCTTGGCAACGATTTCGGCCGGTTTGCCTTCAGCCTGCTCGGCAACCTGGGCCTCGATCACGCGACGTTCGGACTCGATCATCTCGGCCGGAACCGCAGCAACGTCCAGATAGATCGGGCTCATCGCCGCAATGTGCATCGCCAGATCACGGGCCAGTGCCTCGTCGCCTGACTCCATGGCCACGATCACGCCGGTCTTGTCACCCGGATGCATGTAGGTCACCAACGGTCCGCCCGCGTTCTCGACAACCTCGAACCGACGGATCGCCATGTTCTCGCCAATGCGGGCAATCAACGTGCGGCGCTGAACATCCAGCGACTCGCCACCGTCTTCGATCGCGACCAGTGCCTCGACGCTTTCCGGACGATGCTTCAGCGCCACTTCGGCTGCGCGCTTGGCCAGACCCCGGAACTCTTCGGCCTTGGCGACAAAGTCGGTTTCGCTGTTGAGCTCGGCGATTGCAACCGCAGAACCGTCTGCTGCGATCGCCAGGATGCCTTCGGCGGCGGTACGACCGGCCTTCTTGTCAGCCTTGGCCGCACCGTCCATGCGCAGCTTCTCAGCGGCCGCATCCAGATTGCCCTCGGTCGCTTCCAACGCCTTCTTGCAGTCACCGATACCCGCACCGGTGCGCTCGCGAAGTTCCTTGACCAGGGCTGCAGAAATCTGCGCCATCGATTATTCCTCCGTCTTTTCAGCTGCGGCCTGAGGCGCGCGTGCTGGCTTGGCGTCGCCGCCCTTGCGGGCCGGACCGCGCGGACGACGCGCCGACGGCTCATCGGACACTTCGACGAACTCTTCGGAGCGACCCACGGTGTTGCTGCCACGACCTTCGATGATCGCGTCCGCCAGACACTGCGCATAGACACGGATGGCGCGAGTGGCGTCATCGTTGCCGGGAATGACGAAATCGACCGGAGCCGGATCGTTGTTGGAATCGACCACCGCGATCACTGGAATGCCGAGCTTGCGTGCTTCGGCCACGGCGTTCTTCTCATAACCTGTGTCGATCACGAACAGGCAGTCCGGCAGGCTCGGCATGTCCTTGATGCCACCGAGCGAACGGGAGAGCTTCTCCAGCTCACGCTGGAATGTCAGCTGCTCTTTCTTGGTCAGGCGGTTGATCGAACCGTCCTCAACCTGCTTTTCCATTTCGATCAAACGCTTGATCGAACCCTTGACCGTCTTGAAGTTGGTCAGGGTGCCGCCCAGCCAACGCTGGTTGACGAACGGCATGCCGGCGCGACGTGCTTCGTCCTCGACGGTCTCACGCGCTGCGCGCTTGGTACCGACGAACAGAACACGACCACCGCTGGCCGCGAGCTTGCCGGCGAAGGAGCAGGCGTCCTTCAGCATCGGAAGCGTCTGCTCCAGATTGATGATATGAATGCGATTGCGCTCGCCGAAAATGAACTGGTCCATCTTCGGATTCCAGTAGCGGGTGCGGTGTCCGAAATGGACGCCCGCTTCCAGCAACTGGCGCATAGTAACTTCCGCCATGGTGCATCTCCTTGGGTTAGAGCTAACCGCGCACAGGCCAGGATCCCGAAAGATCCCTACCCAAGTCGGGCGCGGATGGATTTTCAACGGCAATCACGTTTCCGCATTGCCTTTGAAGGGCGCGCTTTATACCATAGCGGCCCTTTGAAAACAACGAGTTTCCCGTCGCCGCACCATGCGCTGCCGCGGATTCCCAACCACCCCGAGAACGGCCACTAGGCCTTCAGGCGCAGCGAATGACGATTTCAATCAAGACCCCCGAAGAGCAGGACAAGATGCGCGCCGCTGGTGCCGCCGCCGCCGATGTACTGGTGATGATCGAGCCGTATGTAAAACCCGGGGTCTCGACCGAGGAACTCAACCGCCTGTGCCATGAGTACATCGTCCAAACGCAAGGCTGCGTCCCTGCCCCGCTGAATTACAAAGGCTTCCCCAAGTCGATCTGCACCTCGGTCAACCACGTGGTCTGCCACGGCATTCCGGGCGCCAAGATGCTGAAGAAAGGGGACGTCATCAACATCGACATCACGGTGATCAAGGACGGCTATCATGGCGACACCAGTCGCATGTTCTATATCGGCGAACCCAGCGTTCTCGCCCGGCGCCTGGCGGAAACCACGCACGAAGCGATGATTGAAGGCATCAAACTGGTCGCTCCGGGCGTACGTCTGGGCGATATTGGCCATGTCATTCAGCGCTACGCCGAGCAACGCGGGTTTTCGATCGTCCGCGAGTACTGTGGCCACGGCATCGGCAAGGTGTTCCATGAAGATCCGCAGGTTCTGCACTATGGCCGCCCCGGCACCGGCCTGGAACTGCAGGCTGGCATGACGTTCACGATCGAGCCGATGATCAATGCCGGCAAGCCCGATGTACGCCTGCTGCCCGACGGCTGGACCGTCGTCACCAAGGACCACTCGTTGTCAGCTCAATGGGAACACACGATCCTGGTGACGCCGGAAGGCCACGAAGTTCTAACCCTGCGCAACGGCCAACTGTGAAGCATTTCATTCACGTGCATCAGCAGATGGCTCAAGGCACCGCACCGAGGCCCACGCGTCATGGGCGCTGAACTCGACCTGGGTGAAGACGAAGCGGCTTCGATTTTCAGCGCCCACCGCATTCGCTCGCGTCTGGCCAACGGCGGTTATTCGATCAGCACGTTTCGCGACACCCTGCAATGGGGCCGCGACCGGCTGTATGCCCTGTTCGACGACGGCGTCCCGGCCGACTCGCTGGTTCATGCGCGAACCCACCTGGTTGACGAAATCCTGCGCGCTGCGTGGCAGAAATTCCTGCCTGAAGTCACCGAAGGCCTGACCCTGGTCGCCGTCGGCGGTTATGGTCGCAGTGAACTGCTGCCGCATTCGGACATCGACATCCTGCTGCTGCATGCCGACGGCGCGCTGGAACTGCACCGAAAATCCCTGGAAGCACTGACCGCTTTCAACTGGGACATCGGGCTGGAAGTCGGCCAGAGCGTGCGCACGGTCGACGAATGCGTCAGCGAGGCGGCCAAGGACATCACCGTCATCACCAACCTGCTTGAAGCGCGGATGCTGATTGGAGACGAAAGTCTGTTCGATCAGATGCAGCAGACGCTGACGCCGGACCGCATCTGGTCGATCAAGGACTTCTTTGAAGCCAAGAAAGCAGAACAGGCCACGCGCTATCGCAAATACGACGACACCGGCTACAAACTCGAACCCAACGTCAAGGAAAGTCCGGGCGGCCTGCGCGACATCCACACCATCGGCTGGGTTGCCAAACGCCATTTCGGCGCCCAGACCTTGGGCGAATTGCGTGAGCATGGCTTTCTGACCAAGCAGGAATGCGATGAACTGTTCGCCGGACAGGACTTTCTCTGGCGCGTACGTTTTGCCCTGCACATGATCACCGGGCGACGCGAGGATCGCCTGCTGTTCGACAGCCAGATCAAAGTCGCCCAGCTGTTCGGATACGTCGACAGCAGCTCGAACAAGGCTGTCGAGCAGTTCATGCAGCTGTACTACCGCACGATCAAATCGCTGTCATGCCTCAACGACATGCTGCTGCAGCTGTTCGAAGAAGCGATCGTGCATCCGGTCTCCGGCGAACCACTGACGCTGAACCCGCGGTTCCAGGTCCGTAACGGATATCTTGAGGCTCGTGATGACGAAGTGTTCCGGCGCCAGCCCTGGGCCCTGCTGGAACTGTTTCTGCTGCTGCAACAGAACCCGAAGATCGACGGCATTCGCGCACAGACACTTCGAATGGTGCTGCGTGACGGCAAGCTGATGACCGACGAGGTGCGCCACTCCGTGCGCGCTCGCGCTCTGTTCATGGAAATGTTCCGCGAAGGCCGCGGCCTGACCCGCAATCTGCGCCGCATGAACCGTTACGGCGTACTCGGACGCTATCTACCCGAATTCGGCCGCATCGTCGGCCTGATGCAGTACGACCTGTTCCACACCCTGACGGTTGACGAACACATCCTCTACGTGTTGCGCAATGCGCGCCGCTTCGCGATGCAGCGCTTCCGCGACGAACTGCCCTACTGCAGCAACATCATGGATCGCGTGTCAAAGCCGGAGCTGCTGTATCTGGCTGCGCTTTGGCACGACATGGGTAAGGGCCGCGATGGCGATCACTCGGAAATCGGTAGCGCGGAGGCTGAACAGTTCTGCCTGGATCACGGCCTGTCGCATGCCGACGCCGCCCTCGTCGCCTGGCTGGTGCGGGATCATCTGCTGATGTCGCTGACGGCGCAGAAGCACGACATCAGCGATGCCAGCGTGGTCGCGACATTCGCCGAACGCGTCGGCAGCCGCAGCCGGCTCGACTACATCTTTCTGCTGACTTGCGCCGACATCCGCGGTACCAATCCAGCGCTGTGGAATTCCTGGCGCGAATCGCTGCTGAAGGATCTGTATCGCCAGAGCGCCCGCCTGCTCGAAGGCGTGGTCGATCAGGCAACCCTGGAACCCGAGCGCGCCGCCGATACGCGCAAGATTGCCCTGGGACTGCTCGCAGCGCAGGACATCGATCCGGACAGTGCCGAGCGCGTCTGGGCCCGATTCGACCACGACTACTTCCTGCGCCACTCACCGGAGGAGCTGGCCTGGCAGCTACCGGCGATTGCCACCGCGCAGGAAGCGGATCTTCCGCTGGTCTTGGTGCAGACCGTTGCCGGGCGCGGCACGGCCGTCTTTGTCTATACCCGTGACCGCGACCATCTGTTTGGCCTGACCACCGGCGTACTCGCGCGCCTGGGCTTGAACATTCTCGACGCACGCCTGCACACGACTGACGATGGCTTCGTACTGGATTCCTATATCGTGCTGGAAAGCGACAATACGCCGCTGGACACGCAGATGCGCCTGGACGAAATCCGCGAATCCCTGCGTCGCGTGTTGAGCGATCCGGAGATGTCGACGATCGACGTCAACCGCCGTACGCCACAGCGTCTCAAGCACTTCGACACCCCGACGCAGGTGTATTTCGGCCAGGATGAGGCGCGCAACCGCACCACGCTGGAACTGGTCGCCGCCGACCAGCCCGGATTGCTGTCGCTGATTGGCCGCGTATTCCAGAAGCGCGGCATCCTGCTCAACGCAGCCAAGGTCGCAACCATCGGCGAGCGTGCAGAGGACGTGTTCTATATTACTGATCGCATGCACCGCCCGATCAAGGACGAACGAACGCTCGATGAATTGCGCGAAGTCCTGATCCGCACGCTGGATCGTCGCGAAATCAAGTGAGCTGACGCAAGCGGCAACGCTACACGACAGCGATCTCCCGTTTTTCATATCGACCCCCATTAGAAAACAAGCACGATGAGCATTGACCTTCTGAAGCAGCAGATCGAATCCGCCTGGGACCATCGCGACAGCCTCAACAAGAGTGACAACGCTGTTCACGCCGCCGTGACGCAGGCGATCGCACTGCTCGACCAGGGCCAGGCTCGCGTCGCCGAACCGGGCACAGACGGCTGGCACGTCAATCAGTGGCTGAAGAAGGCTGTGCTGCTGTATTTCCGTCTGCATGACAACGCACCGATCGAAATGGGCGCGCTCAGCGGCTACGACAAAGTGCCGTTGAAGTTTGACGGCTGGACCACTGACGACTTCTCCAAGCAGGGTGCGCGCGTAGTGCCGCCGGCCGCGGTGCGCATCGGTAGCTATATCGCGCCGGGCGCGATTCTGATGCCGTCCTACGTCAATATCGGCGCTTGGGTCGGCGCCGGCACCATGGTCGATACCTGGGCCACAGTCGGCTCCTGCGCACAGATCGGCGCCAACTGTCATCTGTCCGGCGGCGTCGGCATCGGTGGCGTGCTCGAGCCGCTGCAGGCCAACCCGACGATCATCGAAGACAACTGCTTCATCGGCGCACGCTCGGAAATCGTCGAGGGCGTCATCGTCGAGCATGGCGCGGTCATCTCGATGGGCGTCTTCATCGGCCAGAGCACACCGATCTTCGATCGCGAAACCAATGAGATCAGCTATGGCCGCGTCCCGGCGGGCGCTGTCGTCGTCGCCGGCTCGTTGCCCAAGGATGGCGGCCGCTACAACTTGAACTGCGCCGTCATCGTCAAGCGCGTTGACGAAAAGACACGCCAGAAAGTCGGCATCAATGCCCTGCTGCGCGACCTCTGAAGCCGATGAGTGCTGATACCGCCGTTCTGGAGCTGTGCAGCGCGCTGATCGCACGACGCTCGCTGACACCCGACGACGCCGGCTGCTGCACGCTGATCGGGGATCGCCTGGCGAGCCTCGGCTTCACGCTCGAGCGCATCGACGCCGGCGGCGTCACCAACCTGTGGGCAACATTGGGCGAGCGTGGTCCGCTGACGATCCTCGCCGGCCATACCGATGTCGTTCCTACCGGGCCGCTGGAGCAGTGGCACAGCGATCCGTTCGTACCGACCGTGCGCGACGGCGTGCTGTACGGTCGCGGCGCTGCCGACATGAAATCGGGCCTTGCGGCCATGGTCTGCGCCGTCGAGCGCCTGCTGGCGCGGCGCAGTCTCAACGGCCAGCTGGCGTTCCTGATCACCAGCGACGAGGAAGGCGCGGCCCGTTACGGCACACGCTATGTGGTCGAGACCCTGAAGCAACGCGGCATCCGCCCCGACTACGCGATCGTCGGTGAAGCCACCGCCGCCGAGTCCCTGGGCGACCGCGTCACCATCGGCCGCCGCGGCTCGCTGGGCTGCAACCTGCGCATCAACGGCAAGCAGGGCCATGTCGCCTACCCTGAAAAAGCTGACAACCCGATTCATCGGCTGGCAGCGGCGCTGGCAGAGCTGGTGGCCACGCGCTGGGACGAAGGCAATGCACACTTCCCGCCAACCTCGTTTCAGGTGTCGAATCTGCACGCCGGAACCGGCGCCAATAACGTTGTGCCGGGCCACGCGGATCTGGTGTTCAACTTCCGCTACTGCACCGAGTCCAGCGCCGAGGATCTGAAGGCGCGCGTCACTGAAGTTCTCGATCGTCATGGCCTGAGCTACGAGGCCGACTGGTGGCATAGCGGCGAACCGTTTCTGACCGGACCCGGCAAGCTGATCGACGCCGTCACGCTTGCGGTGCAAAAGATCACCGGCCACACACCGGCGCTGTTCACCGGCGGCGGCACTTCCGACGGCCGTTTCATTTCGCCATGGGGTGCCGAAGTGGTCGAGATCGGCCCGATCAACGACAGCATCCACAAGGTCAACGAGCACGTATTGCTGGCAGACCTGCCGCGCCTCAGCGCGATCTACGAGACCGTACTCGACCAGCTGCTGTGATCAACGCACCCGACTTCCAGCCACCCTGGCCGCTGCGTCACCCGCAGCTGCAATCGGTGCTGGCGACCAAAAGTCCGCGCAAACGCCAATGGCGTCGTCGCGGCAGCCGGATGGAATCCGTCTCGATCCTTCACACGCTCGACGCCGGCGCCGGCGTACGCCTGACCGGCTATCTGTCGCAGCAAGCCAGTGTCGAGCGCGATGCACGCGGCCTGGTCGTACTGATCCATGGCTGGGAAGGCAGCCACGACTCGACCTATCTCTATTCGATGGCCTGCGCCTTGTTCGACGCCGGCTACTCGGTATTCCGTCTGAACCTGCGTGACCACGGCGGCACCCATCACCTGAACCGTGAAGTGTTCCACTCTGCGCGCATCGGCGAAGTGCTCGGCGCCATCCGTGCGGTGCAGACGCTGGATGCGACCACGCCGCTGTTCGTGATCGGATTCTCGCTGGGCGGAAACTTCGCACTGCGCGTCGGGCTGTATGGCCCCAGCGCCGGCGTCACCCCCAGCCTGACCGTCGGCATCTGCCCATCGATCAATCCGCGGGCGACCATCGACGCGATCGATCATGGCTCGCGCCTGTTCCGCTGGTATTTCATGGACAAGTGGCGCAAGACCGTTCAGGCCAAGGTCGCTGCCTGGCCGGAGTACGCCGCAGCGGCTGAACACTATCTGCGTCTGGACACGCTGCTGGACATCACCGCCCGCTTCGCCGAGGAGCAAACCGAATACGGCGCGATGCAGCCGTATCTGGATGCCTACACCTTGACGCCGGAGATGCTGCTGCAATCACCGTCACCGCTGGCCATCATCACCGCCGCTGACGATCCGGTGATTCCGCTGAAGGACTTTGCCGGCCTGCGCGCGGATCGTTCACTGCACCACTTCGAAGTCACGCGCCACGGCGGACACTGTGGCTTCATTGAGAATATCGGACTGCAGAGCTGGGCCGAAACGCGCGTGCTGGCCATGTTTGAGCAGGCACTGTCGCAGGAATCAGGCCACCCCCAGCTCACCTCGTCTCAGGCATAAGAATAGCCGCCCGCAGTTCGCGGGCGGGTATTCGGAATATTACGCGCCGGAATTCAGCGATCAGGCAGCCTTCTCCAGGTCCGCACTCCACTGGCCCATCGCCGCCAGACCATTCATGCGCGAGCGATGCAGATGCGCTTCGCGGCCCGCATCGGCGTCCGTACCTGACCATGCCTTTAGCGCAGCCGCCTGCAGGGCACGGCCATAGGAGAACGTCAGCACCCAGGGACTCGGACCGAACTTGTTCATCTCGTCCAGATGCGCCGTGGCGTCGACATCCGACTGTCCGCCGGACAGGAACGCAATGCCCGGCACTGCGCTCGGCACGCGACGCTTCAGTGTGCGCAATGTTGCCGCAGCAACCGTTTTGCGATCAGCCTGCGCCGCGCACTTCTTGCCCGCGATCACCATATTCGGCTTGAGGATCATGCCCTCGAGCAACACCCGCTGCCGGTGCAGCTCATGGAACACCGCCTCCAGCGTGCGATCCGTCACCGCCTCGCAGACCTCAAGGCTGTTGTCGCCATCCATCAGAACTTCCGGCTCGACAATCGGTACGATGCCGGCTTCCTGGCACAGGATCGCGTAGCGCGCCAGCGCGTGTGCATTGGCATGAATGCAATAGTCACTGGGCATGCCGTCGCCGATCGTGATCACCGCGCGCCACTTGGCAAAGCGCGCGCCGGCCTCGTGAAACGTCTGCAGACGCTCACGCAGACCATCCAGACCCTCGGTGATCATTTCGGACGTCGAGCCCGCCAGCGGCTTGGCCCCCTTGTCGACCTTGATCCCCGGAATCACATTTTTGGACGCCAGCAGCTTGGGGAACGGGGTGCCGTCCAGCGCGGACTGAAACAGCGTCTCCTCATACAGAATGACGCCACTGGTGTGCTGCTCGAACCCTTCGGTCGTGAACAGCATGTCGCGGTAGGCGCGGCGATTCGCCTCGGTATTCTCGACCTTGATGCTGTCGAAGCGCTTGCCGATTGTGCCGTTGCTCTCATCTGCCGCGAGAAGTCCACGGCCGTCGGCCACCATTGCCCGCGCGGTTGCATTCAACACCTTTTCGTTCATCGATCTGTCGCTCCGCATCGTTATCGTGGACTGCCGGAAAGCCGGCAAAGCCTCGGAATTTTAACGTAATCGAGCGGGCTGATCAGCCATCCGCACAGCAGTTCCGCTACAATCGCACCACAGCAGGCCCATCAATGCACCGATTCGGAGAGGTGGCAGAGTGGTCGATTGCGGCGGTCTTGAAAACCGCTGAACCGCAAGGTTCCGGGGGTTCGAATCCCTCCCTCTCCGCCATCAGCAGACTCGGCTGCGTGCGCCAACGGGCCACCGCAGAGCCGGTCAGCAACCGGAATCGAACACCTGACCGTGACCGATTGGGTTCAACTGCTGGCCTCGCCGTTCAGACACACGCCAGCGTAGCTTTGTGGCATGCAGCGCAGTGACCTGTCACCTCCGCCACTTCGCCGCTGCTGTTTCTCGCCAGTTTCCGGGAACCCAGGCGGTTGCAGACCCCTTCCTCGGCTTCGCGAGAACGCGTTGGGCAGAAAAAAGGCCCCTGTCGGGGCCTATTCACGTCGCTATTGGTGCCGGGAACAGGAATCGAACCTGCGACCTACTGATTACGAATCAGTCGCTCTACCGACTGAGCTATCCCGGCGGGGGCGCGAATTATAGAGGCACGGCTTGCCGCCGACAACGTTCGAACCACACGCCGCGCCATTCAGACTTCTTCGCATCTCTCAGCTCAGCATCCGTTACCCGAACAGCTGAACGACTGAGTGTGATTGATGCCCACATTCGAATACGACTGACTCGCCGGCGTAAACGTCGCCGTCTGATTGCCATTGACCGGCACCAGCGGCGTCACCGTTCCGTTCCAGCCCGCGGGAACCGTGCAGGCAATGACTGCGGTGCGATTGTTGCCACTGCCGCTGGTTGCCGGATTACCGCAACTCAGACCGTTGACACTCTGCACGGTCGCCCCACTCGCACCGGAGTTGCTCAGATTGGTGATGGTGATCGTGACGGTGTAGGTCGCCGAGGTTTGCGCGATCGCAGTGTAGTTTTCCGACGGGAACGTGCTGGTCACGTTGGCATACGACCGCGTCGACGGCGAGAACGTGTACCCGGACAAACTCGGAATGATGGAGCCATACCAAAGCCCGTCGACCACACAACTGTAGTAACCCGTCGTGCCGTCATAAGCGCAGGTTCCGTTTGCGCTGCCACCAGAACCCCCTGCCGTGATAGTGATCCCGGAAATCGGCACCCCACTGCTCTGGCTGATCAGCCCATACATGGTGTAGGACGTCGAAAAATTCTGGCTGGGAATGTTGCCACTGACGCCACTGGTGAAGTTGTAGGCGCTCGGCGCAAAGATGATGCCCTGATCCGAAGTCGGCATGACCGAACCCGTCCAGCCGCTGGGAACGACACAGCTGTAGGCGCCTGTCGCCGCATCGTAGGTGCAGGTCCCGGCTGATGACCCAGTGGCAGACATGGTCACGGCGGACAGCGTCGGCGCCGCGCCGATCGTGCCACTGATCGTGTAGTCGTTGCTGGTCGTCGTGGACGCCGAAAAATCCGCTGTCTGGTCACTGGTGACGTTGTTGAAGGAATAGGAGCCCGGCGTAAATGCGTAGCCGCTCAATGCCGGAATGACGCTACCTGACCAGCCATTCGGCACCGTGCAGCTGTAGGCGCCACTGGCATCGGTATACGTGCACGTGCCCGCAGAATTCGAACCACTTCCGCTTGCTGTGAACACAACGCCGGCCACTGTGGGACTCACTGTGCCGCTGATCGTATAGTTCACGCTGACTACCGCAGCGGCCACCAAACTGAAGGAGCTGCTATCCGCAGTGACATTGCTTAATGCCAGGCTTCCCGGAGTGAACGTATACCCCGGAGCCGACGCGGTGATCACACCTGACCATCCACTTGGCACGCTGCAGCTGAACGTGGCCGCACCACTGGAATAGGAGCACAGCACATTGCTGCTGCCACCACTGCCGGTTCCGGTGATGGTCACGACGGCCCCTGAAGGCAAACCGCTGATGCTGCCACTGAGGGTGTACGAAGCACCCGGCACCGTGATCGAAACACTCGACGTCTTGTTGATTCCACCGTCATCCGGATCAGTGGTGATGAACTCGTTGATGACGCCGGTGTTGCTGACGCGTGCACGCGCGGTCGCTGCCGTGGTGCCAGCCGCCTTGGCCAGGACCAGGCCGCGACTGTACAGATCCTGCCCTGCCGTTTCGGTGACCAGCGCATCGTTGCTGACCGTCGCCACTGAATTGTTGCCGGACACCCACTGCGCCAGCTTGGTCAGGTTGACCTCGTAAAAGGGTACCTCCTGCCAGACCGTTGCATCGTTGGCACTGATGCGTCCGGAATAGGTGGTTTTCGTCGCATCGTCCAGATAGTCCAGATAGATTCCGCGCGCCAACAGCTGGTTGGTTGCGCCTTGGTTCACCGTCTCGCTGGTCGACCAGATCGTCGACGGCGCGGTTCCACCGGATATCACCGCAGCGACATAGTCTTTGACGTAGGTCCCGTAATTGGTGATGTTGGTCGCGTTCGCCACCCCACCGGTCCCAAAGAACGACGAAGGAATGGCGTTGATGGCCAGCATGCGCCAGTCCTGCGCCACCAGCAGATAACCGTCGGAACGCACCAGGCGACAGGACTCGACGTAGTCGTCACCGGTGCTGTTCGCAAGCTGCTGGTTAGCGGTGTAGTGCTTGTGGTCAATCACGTCACCGGTCACGCCGTCATACAGATAGTCAGATGCCGGACGATACGGATCAAAACAATTTTTCCGTCCGGTATCAGTACTCGGATCACACGTCGGCTCATCGTGATGATCGCGGCAGCAAATGGTGCACTCGAAGGCTTGGAACTGATCCGAAGGCTCGCCCGTGTTTTTCTGCACCTGCTCGCCGAGCAGGTTCTTGCCCGTACCCGTACCCAGCTGAGTACAGGAACAATTGAGTGTCACGAACTGCTGACGGGTGATGGTATCGGTCGACGCGTTGTAGCGGATGGTCTCGTAGGTCGCAACGGTGTTCTTGACCGTGTTGCCATGGCGCCGCAGCGTGGGCGTTGGATTGGTGGTTTCTTTCTTCTGCCCCCCGCCGACGTCAATCGCAATGACGTTCGGCGCCTCTCCGGGCACATAGGTCACTTTGGGCGCCGTTCCTGACGCCGCGCTCGCCAGTCCCTGTGCCCCAGTAAACGGATCATCTGCTGCAGCGGTATCGTTCATGACGACTTGGCGGTTGCCGTCAACATCCGACCAGGCAACGGTCACGGCCAACGCATAAAAGTCAGGCCGCGATTTGGCCGGGGTACAGTTCGTCGACGTTGCTGCAGTATTGTCCGAACACAGGTAGTAACGCGTGTTCGTCCATGTGCGGGTATAGGCCACTGCACCCACGGTAACGCTGCCAGTCGGCAATTCAAGCGTACCATCAGCTTTTTCGGCCCCACCGACATTGGCATTGACCGCAGCGGTTGTAGGGCCCAATTCGTCATATCCGAATACGCCTGTGGTACCGGCATCCAGCTGACTGTAGCTGCGCAGATCATCGAGCTTGGCTTTGGCCATCTGCACCGCAACGCTGCGCGCCTTGGCCGAGTTGCCCTCTCGCATGACCACGCTCTGGAATTTGACCAGGCCGGCAGCACCCAGGCCCAGCACGACAACAGCCAGCAATACATCGATCAGACCAATGCCGCGCAGGCCAGAACGTCCGCGCAGAAACACTGTTCGCCGGGCTGAATTCGTCATGGTATCGCTCCGATGATGCGACATCAGTAATCCGTCCAACTGCCCGGCACCGCATACATGCCGCCGTTGTCGAGGCTCTTGGCCAGGTTTTCGAGAACGATCGCATCGTAACGGGCGTTGTAGTTGCCGTTACCCAGATTGATGTTCTGATTGGAGATCAGCGAGCCATAGAGCGTTGGACCGCCCTGGATCGAGACGGTGGCAGTAGCCGTTCTGGAAAACGCGAAGATCAGCCCGAAGAACGCGCCGTTGTTGTTCATCCGAAACTCGGTGTCTTCAACCACCAGGAGCACGGGCGCAGCAACGCTGCCGATATTGATGTTGGCCGGCATCTGGCAATTGCCGGTGCCGGTCGGATGCCAGTAAAGCCCGGAAGACGTGGGCCCGAGCGTGGAGCAATCACTGATCAGTTTGGCCTTGTCCTTGACCTTCTGATAGTCGCTTTCAGGAATGCCGAAGACATACTGAAAAACGTCCGCAGGAAAACTGGTGCTGTCCGGATTGACGCCCGCATTGCTGTCCACATCCAGGATATCGATGCCCTCGACGCCTGACGAACTGAGCTGCAACGATGCGTTATTGGGACAGGCGCAGGCCGGACACAGGGTGACGGTGTTGCCGTCGGCGTCGCTCTGATAGGAATAGGTCGAGTCCGTGCTCAGAAATTCTTCGATGTGACAGGTCTGCATCGAACCCGCCAAGTTGGTATTTCCATTCGACCAACTCGACAGGGGAACTCCGGAACCACCGCCATTGGGATTGGCGACCACATTGAGGGCGCCCGTCGTCGCAATCGTTCCGGCTGCGATCAACGGTGCGTCCGGTGTGCGCGCCAGGAACGGCGCAAATGAATAGGCCTGCTTCGCCAGAACCGTTCCGGAGCCGTCAATTGAAGTGCCCCGAGCCAAGATGTAGAAGACGGTCCGGCCAGGCAGAGAGCTACCTGCTGTGCCATTGCGCGCAACGAAATAGACGGTCACCCGACCATTCAATGGATCGCTCACTGAAAACAAGTTCGGAACATTCGAGTAGGCGGTCCAGTTGCTATCGAACTGATTGGCAGTGCCGTCTCCGCAGGGCAGCGCCGTACTGCCATTGGTGCAAGCGGTCCAGTGCGGCGTCGATGCAACATTCATCCAACCGCTGCCCGCGCT
Organism: Nevskiaceae bacterium; assembly: GCA_041555955.1. Lineage (GTDB taxonomy): Bacteria > Pseudomonadota > Gammaproteobacteria > Nevskiales > Nevskiaceae > Solimonas. The sequence goes on along the minus strand of JBFFJL010000002.1, from coordinate 7,615 downwards.
CTGACGAATCTGGCTGGCATTCTTCGACAGGTACATGATGCCGCGCGCAATCCCGGCGTCGGCTGCCGCGGACGCCTCCTGATTGCGCATCTCGTTGGCCATGTTCTTCTGCTCGCCCACGCCGATCTGCGATACGCCAACGGTCACAACCGTGGTCACCACGACTATCAAGAGGGCAATCGCCAGCGCCACCACACCCTTCTGCGGCGTTCCGATTCGTCGATGTCTGCGCATAGTGTTCATACCGATCGGGGCCTTGGGAAGTGTCACTGGAATGCGTTGTTGCGGACCTTGACCGCCGCTGACAGCGATCGAGTTACAGAGCTGTCGGACTTCAAGGTGCCGGTGATGCTGATCAGGTATTCATCGAGCGATCCGACCAGCTGATTGGACGCAGTGGCTGTTGTGCGGATCCGCGTCACCTGGAATCCACCCGTGCCGATCTCGATGAAGTCAGGATCGGTCAGGTTGTACCAATCTCCAGACCCACAATTGGTTTCCCCCGTCGAGATTCGAATCGCCTTATCGGTAGCGTCATAGCGATAACCAAAGGTTTCATCATCGTCATCGTAGATGCCATCTCCGTTCAGATCGTACGATACGATGATGCAGGTGCCGACATCCGGATCCGCCGCTCCCGGGAAAACGACGCCGAACGGATTCAGCACCGTCCAACTCTGCGCGTAGACCATCAATTCCGGCAGCGGGCCCGGATTGGCCGCTGGCGACGTGTTGATGGTCACCGACAAGGTGTCGTCATCGGTCACCGAATCGATCGTGGCATCAATCCGTGTCCCTGTGGATGGCAGTAGGAAAAGCGTCAGATCATCCAACCCGGCCGAAAGTGGGGCCGCGAACGCATTCTTGGTGCTCGATGTCTCGGAATCCAGGCCCGTTGCGGCAACGGTGCCCGTATCCCCACTGAACGAAAGATTGGTGGTCTTCGACAGATGCACGATCTGATCTGCCAATCCCCACTGCCCCGCACGGGCGATATCGTGCGTCATGGCATTTAGAACGCTGCGCAAATCCTGATTCAGTCGCGTATACCGCATGTTGGTCGAGTTCGCGGACAGACTGTTGACCAGCAGACTGGTTCCGACCCCCGCCAACAACAGCCCGGCGACCAAAGCCACCATCAGCTCAATCAGGGAAAGGCCGCTCTGGCGTAGGTGCAAGCGCATGTGCGTCCTCACGACTAGCAGGTTTCGAAGTAGATCACGTGGCCGGAACCGGACGGCGAACACATCCGGATCCGGCCCATGGACGTCGTCACGACCCTCACGACTTGATCAGCCATTGACGTGAACTCCACCGTCCCGGCCGCCATCGTGGGACGCACCGCGTTCATTGTCAGGTTACAGCTGGTGGAACACCCGCTGTGGGAAATGTTCGTCATCGACACGCCCCTGTAGGCGGCGTTGTCCACCACTCGACGAATTCGGACTCCGCTTTCCACATCGAGCGCACAGACATCGGCTCCCGCGGTCGCGGTACAGTCGCAGCTTCCGCCGGAATTGAGCCCATAACACCACGTTGCGCCATCCGCGCTGCGCGCAAAACTGATGGTGACGTTGCTGCTGCGCTTAAGTGCCTCGCTTCGTGCCAGACTGAAGTCGGAGCGCATTTGCTCGGCGGCGTTGCGTACGCGATTGCGATTGATCAGGCTTGAATAGCTCGGAACCGCCAGCGCGACAAGAATACCGAGCACGGTGATTGTCACCATTAGCTCAAGCAACGTGAAACCGCGCACGATCGCTTTAACCTGGTCCACTCTGCGACGCATGCTTTCCTTGCGCACCTCACTCCTCCTCGCAGAACCGCAACGACTCCTAGATGGTTCCTGACAGTATCTTAGGCTAAATTCCTACATGAAAAATCCGATACTCGCCGATATTGAAACCGACTGTCTGACTTTGCGCACCGCCCGTCGCACCATTCATTCATAGAAGTCGCCTTGCTGCTTCACATCATGCAACAGTCCAACCGTCGCCAGGAGTTCCCCGTGCATCGACAAGGCCAAACCGGCTTCACCCTGATCGAACTGATGATCGTCGCCGCTGTCATTGCCATCTTGGCAGCGATCGCGATTCCATCCTACGACCGTGCGATGCGCAAGACCCGTCGCGCCGATGCACAGGCTGCACTGGTCAACATGCAGCTCCTGCAGGAAAAATGGCGCACCAACAATTCCACCTATTCCAGTGACGCGGCCCAGGTGGGCGCACCTGCGGCAACCACAACGGTCTACAAGTACTACACCTTCTCGGTTCCAACTGCGACGGCGTCGACGTTTACCGTGCAAGCAGCATCAATTTCCGGAATGGGCCAGCAAAACGACACTCAGAGCGGAACCTCCTGCGCCACATTAACGATTGACCAGAGCGGAACGCGATCCCCTGCAAACTGCTGGTAGCGCAGATTTCCAAACTTCATCGTGGCCGATAATCGAATGGCCCGGCCGGCGCGTTCTGGATAGAGCCGAGAACCAAGCTGGCGATTCGCTCTGCGGAGGCAGGCGCCAGGGTCAGGCCGATTCGATAGTGTCCGGTACAGCAATAGAGTCCAGCGATGGAGGGAACACCCGAGATGATCGGGTAACCCTCACCAACACCAGGGCGCAAGCCAGCCCAATGGTGTTCGATCGGCCAACGCTCGATCCCGGCGTGCAATTGCCGCGCCTGTCCCAGTAGCCAGTCGCGATTACGCGCTGTCGGTGTTGTGTCGAATCCGACGTCCTCCAGCGTACTGCCCACCAGCACCCGCCCATCGCGACGCGGCACCAGATAGGCCTCCGGCCCAATCACGATCTCCTGCAGCTCACCTGGCGCGGCGCGCAGCAATACCATTTCGCCTTTGATCGGTCGCACCGGAAGATCCAATAACTGCGCCGACCACGCCCCAGCAGCGAGCACCGCTTTCTGGCACTCGAGGTTCCCGACCTTGGTACGGATCCCACGCAGGGTGCCCCCCGGGACTATCCATCCGGTTGCTTCAACATTGGAAATGATCTTGATACCGCTGCGGCGTACGGCCTCGGTCAGAGCTTGCAGCAGGCGCGGATTGCGAATCTGTGCGATCTGCGGGAAGGCCTGCACCTGTCCATCAACGACATAGCGCGCACCGCACGGCCAGTATTGCGGATCGATACCACTCAGCGCGTGAATGTCGGCGCAGAACTGCGGATACAGTTCGAGACTGCGCGCGAGCAAGGGTTCGATCACCGGATCGATTCGATCGGGCGGTAGCGGCCACAGAATGCCGCCGCCGGCCCACGATGCACCCTGCCCCGGCTGTTGTCGGTCAACCACGACGACCTTTGCTCCACTGTCACGCAGTGACCAGGCAATCGACAATCCGACGACGCCGGCGCCGACAATGACAATATCGGCGTCAGCGTTCACTAATTGCCCTGCGTATTGCCGGATGCGCTGAACGGGCGCACGAGCTACTCGGCCTCGGTGGCACGCATCGCCCGCCGCAAGGCCGGCGGCAGCGAAAACACGATGGTCTCCTCGCGCCCCTGCAACTCAGTCGCCATGGTGCCGCCCAATGCCTTCAAGCGCTCGATGACGCCTTGCACCAACACCTCGGGCGCCGATGCCCCAGCCGTCACCCCAACCGCGTGCCGGCCCTGCAACCACTCCGGATGAATATCGTCGGCACCGTCAATCAGATAGGACGGCACGCTACGCTGCATCGCCAGTTCGCGCAGTCGATTCGAATTGGAACTGTTGCGTGAGCCGACAACCAGCACCAGATCGCAGCGGCTCGCCAATTCCTTCACCGCATCCTGCCGGTTCTGCGTGGCGTAGCAGATATCATCCTTGCGCGGACCGCTGATTTCCGGGAAGCGCGCGCGCAACGCATCGATCACCCGCCCGGTGTCGTCCATCGACAGCGTGGTCTGCGTCACATACGCCATGCGGGAAGGATCACGGATCGGCAACGCTGCAACGTCTTCGGGGGTTTCAACCAGATAGATCTGTCCGCCATTCGCGGTCGAAAACTGCCCCATCGTGCCTTCCACTTCGGGGTGTCCGGTATGTCCGATCAGCACCACTTCGCGCCCTTCGCGCGAATACCGCTGCACTTCAATGTGCACCTTGGTCACCAGTGGACAGGTTGCATCAAACACGGTGAGCTGACGCTGCTCCGCGGCCTCACGCACCGCCTGCGAAACGCCGTGCGCGGAAAAAATGCAGGTCGCTCCATTCGGCACTTCGTCGACTTCCTCAACGAACACGGCGCCCTGCCCGCGCAGCTTTTCAACTACGAAGCGGTTGTGTACGACTTCGTGGCGGACGTAGATCGGCGCACCGAGTGCTTCGAGCGCACGCTCGACGATCTCGATCGCACGATCGACGCCGGCACAGAATCCGCGCGGATTTGCCAGCAGGATCTCCATCAGGGCTTCCCCGAGTCCGGTGCTTTGCGCGCAGCACTGGCCTGACGCGCTTCGAGCGCTGCTCTGCGCCGTGAGTCCAGCAGCATGTCCAGCAACAACAACGCGGTGCCGCAGGAGATCGCCATGTCGGCGACATTGAACGCTGCGAAGTGCCAGTTGCCCACGTAGAAGTCGACAAAGTCCACCACGTGCCCTCGCGTGACACGGTCAATCACGTTGCCCAGCGCTCCACCCAGAATCAGCGAAAGCGCCGTCGCCAGAATCGTCTGGCCGCGCGGGTTGCGCCGCAGCCACCACAGGATGCCGATACTGACGCTGACGCCCAAAGCGACGAAGAACAACGGCGGCGCATTCGACAGCATCGAAAATGCCGCACCCGTGTTTTTCATGTGCACCAGATTCAGGCTGGGCAGCAACGGGATTCGCTCAAACCATTCCAGATTGCTGACGACCAGCTGCTTGGTGATCTGGTCGATCAGAATCACCAGCACCGAGACCCACAGCAGATAAACGTTCTTGTACTGGAATGACATCAGGCACTCACCGGCATTGTTGACGCAATTTCGCCAAAACAGAAATGAAGGCGTACCACTAGATGTACTCCCGGACTTCGGCAGTCCCGTCGACATTGCCGGCGCAGCGTCCGCACAGCGTTGGATGTGCTGCAATGCTGCCGACGTCGGCACGCTGGTGCCAGCAGCGCTCGCACTTCTGGTGTCCGGAGGCTGCCGCAGCGATCCAGATCCGTTCGCCGCCGTCCAGCGCGAACTCGACCGCCTGTGCGGATTTCTGGGCCACGGCATGGACCCGCGCCTCCGACGTAATGAACCAGAAGCGCAGCTCGTCCCCAACCCCGCGCAACGCTTCGGCCACAGCGCCATCGGCGTAGAGATCGACCTCCGCATTCAGGCCGGAACCGATCGCTCCGCCCGCGCGCAGATCCTCCAGCACTTTCTTGACGCCTTCACGCACCGCGCACAGCACGCCCCAATCGACCGACGGCCTGCTGGTGGCCGGCAGATTGTGCCAACGCTGCGCAAACACCGACGAAGTTCGATCACCGGGCAGCAAAGCCCAGATCTCGTCCGCGGTAAACGACAGGATCGGCGCGATCCAGCGCACCAGCGCTTCGGCCAGGTGATACAAGGCGGTCTGTGCAGAACGCCGGGACAGCGAATCAGTCGGCAAGGTGTACAGGCGATCTTTCAGCAGATCGAGATAGCGGCCGCCAAGATCAACGACGCAGTAGTTGTGCAACTTGTGATAGACCAGATGAAATTCTCGCGCGCCGTACGCTGCGCTCAGCTCGTCTTGCAGTCGCTGCGCTTCGGCAATCGCCCAGATGTCAACGGCAACCATGCGATCCACCGGCACCAGATCACGCACCGGGTCGAAACCGTTGAGATTTCCCAGGAGATAGCGCGCCGTGTTGCGGATGCGTCGGTAGGCATCAGCCATCCGCGCGAGCAACTTGTCGGAGATCGCGATTTCGCCGGAGTAGTCGCTGGCGGCGACCCAGAGGCGCAGCACATCGGCGCCCAGAGTTTTCAACACCTGCTGCGGCGCCACCACGTTGCCCAGGGACTTGGACATCTTGCGGCCCTGCTCGTCCACGGTGAAGCCGTGAGTCAGCACGGTCTTGTAAGGTGCCCGGCCCTGCATCGCCACACTGGTCAGCAGCGATGACTGGAACCAGCCACGATGCTGATCGGATCCTTCAAGATAGATGTCCGCCTGCGGCGCCTGACCCTGGTCCAGCACTTCCGGCGCGACGGATTTGAAACCGCATTGATGCACGACGCCGGAGTCGAACCAAACATCCAGCGTATCCGGGCATCTTTCAAACTGCGCATCGTCAACACCCCAGTCCGACGGCGACGATCCGAACCAGGCCTCCAGCCCATCCTGTTCAACCCGGTCCGCAACCTGACGCAGCAGTTCGGAGGTCTGAGGATGCAGCGTCTGCGCCTGGCGATCGACGAACACCGCCATCGGCACGCCCCAGGTGCGCTGCCGGGAAATGCACCAGTCCGGCCGTCCCGCCACCATCTCGCGGATACGGCTCTCGCCCCAGCCCGGGATCCACTGCGTTTTTGCAATCGCGTCGATCGCGTTCTTGCGCAGGCCAGCGGCGTCCATCGAAATGAACCACTGCGGCGTCGCGCGAAAGATCAGCGGCGTCTTGTGGCGCCAGCAATGCGGATAGCTGTGCGTGATCGTGTGATCGTGCAGCAGTGCACCAGACGCGCGCAGCGCATCAAGAATCGGCGCGTCCGCCTTGCGTACGAACAGTCCTCCGACGATCGGTGTTCCTTCGATGAATACCCCATTGCTACCGACCGGATTGTCGACCGGCAGGTCATAGTGCAAACCGACCGCATAGTCTTCCTGGCCATGCGCCGGGGCGGTGTGCACCAGTCCGGTTCCGGCATCGAGCGTGACATGCTCACCGACGATCACGGGAATCTCGCGCGCGGCGAACGGATGTTGCGCACGCAGATGCTCCAGCTGCGCGCCATCGACCGTCATCACGGTCTGCAGGTCGGCGCCGATCGCCTGGCCCAGTGCTTCGCGCAGGTCCGCCGCGACAACCAGAAAACCGTCGGCGTGGGGCACCAGGTCGTAGCGAATCTGCGCACCGACGGCGATTGCCTGGTTGGCCGGCAAGGTCCATGGCGTCGTCGTCCAGATCAGAAAGTCGATCGGACGGCCCTCGGCCTGGTCACCAAACAGTGCTGACAGCGCGGGCGATGCGGCTGCGCGGAAGCGCACATAGATCGAATGCGACTGCTTGTCCTGGTATTCGACCTCGGCCTCGGCCAGCGACGAGCCGCAATCAAGGCACCAGTGCACCGGCTTGAAGCCGCGCACGACATGTCCGTTGTCGACGATCTGCGCGAGTACCCTCAGCTGCTCGGCTTCGAACGCCGGCTGCATGGTCAGATAGGGCTTGTCCCAATCGGCCAGCACCCCCAGCCGCTCGAAATCGGCGCGCTGACGCTCGACCTGCTCGCCCGCATACTCGCGGCACTTGGCGCGAAACTCTGCCGCGTTGAGCTTGTCGCCGACCTTGCCGAATTTCTTCTCGACCTGCAGTTCGATCGGCAGGCCGTGGCAGTCCCAGCCTGGGGTAAACGGCGCATGGCGGCCATCCAGTCGGGCCGACTTGACGACGATGTCCTTCAGCACCTTGTTCACCGCATGCCC
>JBFFJL010000001.1:0-28918 GCA_041555955.1 Nevskiaceae bacterium | reverse complement strand
CGTTGCCGGGCATCAGTTCGGCAAGGGCAAGGGTAAGGACGCTGCAACAGCCGCCGGCGCGATTCTCGGCGCCATCGCCGGGCATCAGGTGGAAAAACAGGTCCGCGCCACGATGACGTACGACGTCACCGTGTCGATGGAAGACGGCACCACGCGCGTGGTCAACGTGGGCGATGCCAGCGGCGTTGGCGTCGGCGCCAAGGTCCGTGTCGAGGGTCAGAACCTCTACCTGCGCTAGTTCGTCAGGCGGATCGCAACCGCGGGGGCTTCCGGCCTCCGCGGTTTTTTTGTGCCCCGCGTTTACCCGCTCATGCCCCGCGTTCCGGATGCGGGCTGGCGGCCCTTTCGCTACCCTATCGCCCCTTATTGCCCGATCTCCGCTACCCCATGGCCGCCGACACCCCCGCTTCCGCCCTCAAAGTCCTGGTCATTGGCAATGGCGGTCGCGAACATGCGCTGGCGTGGAAACTGGCGCAGTCGCCGCGGGTGACCGAAGTCCTGGTTGCGCCGGGCAACGCCGGCACCGCACGCGAACCCGGAATGCGCAATGTGGCCGTTGCGGCTGACGACGTTGCAGGCCTGCTCGCGCTGGCGCAAAGCGAGAAGATCGACTTTACCGTGGTCGGCCCCGAAGCCCCCTTGGCGCTGGGTGTGGTCGACGCATTCCAGGCCGCCGGCCTGCGCATCTTCGGACCGAATCGCGCCGCCGCGCAGCTCGAAGCATCGAAAGCCTTTACCAAGGATTTCCTGGCTCGGCACCGGATTCCGACAGCGCAGTACCAGGTCTTCACCGAAATCGAGCCGGCGTGCGCATTTATCGCCGAGCGCGGCGCGCCGATCGTCGTCAAAGCCGACGGGCTTGCCGCAGGCAAGGGCGTGGTTGTGGCACAGACGGTCGAAGAAGCCCAGACCGCAGTGCGCGACATGCTCGGCGGCAGCATGCTGGGCCAGGCCGGCGCCCGCGTCGTGGTCGAGGATTTTCTGGATGGCGAGGAAGCCAGTTTCATCGTCGTCGCCAGCGGCAGCCAGTACGTGGTCATGGCCACGAGCCAGGATCACAAGCGCATCGGCGATGGTGATACCGGCCCGAACACCGGGGGCATGGGCGCCTATTCGCCAGCTCCGGTGGTCACTGACGAGATTCACGCGCGTGCCTGCCGCGAGGTGATCGAACCGACGCTGGCCGGCATGATCGCCGAAGGCGCCCCATTCACCGGCTTTCTGTACGCGGGTCTGATGATCAACCGCGACGGCGCGATCCGCGTGCTCGAATTCAATGTACGCATGGGCGACCCCGAAACCCAGCCGATCCTGTTCAGGCTCGATTCGGACCTGCTGGATCTGCTCGAAGCAGCCGTGGACGCCCAGCTGGATCGGGTAACGCCGCAGTGGAGTGCTCAACCCGCGCTGGGCGTCGTCATGGCTGCGGCCAACTACCCTGGCACGCCGCAGACGGGAGACATCATCGAAGGCCTGGACAGCGACCTCGGCGACGCCAAAGTCTTTCATGCCGGAACCCGAGTGAACGACGGCAAGGTCGTCACCACTGGCGGCCGGGTGCTCTGCGTTGTCGCCAAGGGCGACACCGTGCAGGCCGCACAGACCACAGCCTATGCCGCAGTCGACAAGATTCACTGGACCGGCGTGCAGTGCCGCCGCGATATCGGCTACCGCGCCATCGCCCGCGAAATCTGACGGCGCTACATCTGCCGCGCGCTAGAATGACCCATGTCTGAATCCACCGCGTCCCCCGCCGCGCCTGCCACCGGACCCTTGTCCGGGCGCCGCGTTCTGCTCGGCGTCTGTGGCGGGATCGCCGCCTACAAGGCCGCCGATCTGGTGCGCCGGCTGCAGGACGTCGGTGCCGAGGTCCAGGTGGTGATGACGGAATCGGCGCAGCGCTTCATTACCGCACAGACCTTCCAGGCGCTGTCCGGCCGGCCGGTACGCAGCTCGCTGTGGGACGAGGCGGCCGAGGCGGCGATGGGACATATCGAGCTGGCGCGCTGGCCCGACCTGATCCTGATTGCGCCGGCCAGCGCCAACACCATCGCACGGCTGGCGCACGGCCTCGCCGACGATCTGCTCAGCACCTTGTGCCTGGCCAGCGATACGCCGATCGCAATCGCGCCGGCAATGAACCGGTTGATGTGGGCCAACCCGGCGACGCAAACCAATCTGCACACCTTGATGCAGCGCGGCGTTCATCAGCTCGGACCCGGCAGCGGCGGACAGGCCTGTGGCGAGATCGGCGAAGGCCGCATGTGGGAACCACTGCAGATTCGCGACGCGGTGACGAAACTGCTGCACCCGAGCGGCCCGCTCAACAACACCCGCGTGGTCATCACCGCCGGGCCGACCCGCGAACCGATCGACCCGGTCCGATTCATCACCAACCGCTCGTCCGGCAAGATGGGTTATGCGCTGGCCGACAGCCTCGCCCGCCTCGGCGCCGAGGTGACACTGATCAGCGGTCCGACCGTTTTGCCGACGCCGCACGGGGTGCAGCGGATCGACGTTGAATCCGCAGCACAGATGCTCGACGCCACGCGCGGCGCCATCGCCAGCGCACAGATCCTGGTCGGCACCGCCGCGGTGGCCGACTATCGCAGCGCGGCTCCGGCAGAGCACAAGATCAAGAAGCAGGCTGATCAGATCGCCCTGCCACTCGTGCGCAATCCCGACATCCTGGCGACGCTGCGCGAAACCGACCCGAAGCTGTTCATCGTCGGCTTTGCCGCGGAGACCGAGAAACTCGCCGAGCACGCGCGCGGCAAGCTGCAGCGCAAGAAACTCGACATGATTGCGGCCAACTGGGTCGGTGACGGCCGCGCCTTTGATCAGGACGACAATGCGCTGCACGTGTTCTGGCCCGGCGGCGAACGCGAGTTGCCCACAGCGTCGAAGACTGATCTTGCCGCCGCATTGGCCACCCTGATCGCCGAACGTTTTAACGCCGGCCGCGTCTGACCCCGCGGTCCCGCTTTCCTCTGGCGCCGGATACGCCGGCCACCGACCGATGAAGAAAAACATTCAGCTGAAGATTTTTGATCCGCGCATCGGCACGGAATTTCCGTTACCGGCCTACGCCACCAACGGCTCCGCCGGTCTCGACCTGCGCGCGCTGCTGGATGCGCCGCTGATCCTGCAATCGGGCGATACCCAGCTGCTGCGCACTGGCATGGCGATCCACATCGGCGATCCGAATCTGGCCGCGGTGATCCTGCCGCGCTCCGGTCTGGGCCATAAAAGCGGCATCGTGCTGGGCAACCTGGTCGGTCTGATCGATTCCGACTATCAGGGCGAACTGATGGTGTCGTGCTGGAACCGCGGCAAGGCTTCGTTCACCGTCAACCCCGGCGAACGCATTGCCCAGCTGGTGCTGGTGCCGGTGGTCCAGGCGGAATTCGAGCTGGTCGACAGCTTCGAAACCAGCGACCGCGGCGAAGGCGGTTTCGGCCACACTGGGCGCCACTGAGCGCGCATCGCTGTCATGCCAGCGCCATGACTCGGTCATAATCCGCACACGTCATCGCCGCAGGCTGGTCACCGCACCCAGCACGGAGCGGCCCATGGCACGCGACGGCGACGCAGACAATTTCCGAACCGAAGGGCTGTATCCCCGCAATATCCGTATCCAGATGCCGATCGACCTTACCAACGCGCAGAATATCGCCCGGGTCCTGACCGAGGCCCTGCCCTACATCCGTCGCTTTGCCGGCAAGACCATCGTGGTCAAGTACGGCGGCAACGCGATGAAGGACGACGCCATGATCGCCTCCTTCGCGCGCGACGTCGTGCTGATGAAGCTGGTCGGCATGAACCCGGTGGTCGTGCACGGCGCCGGTCCGCAGATCGGCTCGCACCTCGAACGTCTCGGCAAGAAAAGCGAGTTCGTCGAAGGCATGCGCGTCACCGACGAAGAAACCATGGACGTGGTCGAGATGATGCTCGGCGGACTGGTCAACAAGGCGGTGGTCAGCGCGATCAATCAGCAGGGCGGTCGCGCGGTCGGCCTGACCGGAAAGGACGGCGGACTGATTCGCGCGCGCAAGCTGCTGATCAAGGGCCAGGACATCGGGCAGGTCGGCGAGATCGAAAAGATCGATCCACGCGTGATCAATCACCTTGAGTCCGGCGGCTTCATCCCGGTGCTGGCACCGGTCGGCGCTGGCGAACACGGCGAGGCGTACAACATCAACGCCGACGTTGCCGCAGGCAAGCTCGCCGCCGTGCTGCAGGCTGAAAAGCTGATGCTGCTGACCAACACCCAGGGCGTGCTCAGCAAACAGGGCGATGTCCTGACCGGACTGACCGTGCCGCAGGTCGAAGGCCTGATCGCGGACGGCACCATCCACGGCGGCATGCTGCCGAAAATCGCCTGTGCGCTGGATGCAGTCAACAGCGGCGTGAAGTCGGCGCACATCATCGACGGCCGCATCACCCACTCGGTGCTGCTGGAGCTGTTCACCGACGAAGGCATCGGCACCTTGATCCGCGGCTGATCGCCGCCGATCAAGCCTCTAGCCCGCTACTTTTCGGTGGGGGCCGGCGTTGTCGCAGCCCCGGCAGACTTCTTCGGCGCGGCCGACGGCTGTGGAGTTGGTGGCGGAGGCGGTTGCGGGCATTCGGCCCGATACGGCACCGACGAACCCTTGAGTTCGACATAACGCGCGATGTCGTTGCTGAACGATTCGCAGACGCCGCTGCGCTCCTGTTTCAGCTTCGTCAGCGCCGCACGATTGTCGACCAGCTGCCCCTCAACTTCCTTGATTTTCTTTTCCAGCTTGGGCGGTACCTTGTCGCCCGCCTCCTGCCGACGCTTGTACAGGCCATCGAGATCTTTCTGGCCGTCGTCAACCGCTTTGTGCGCCAACCCGATGCGGCCGTCCAGCATCGCCAGACGGTCATTGCGTGCACGTTCGAGCTGCCCCGCACTGGCGTAGGTGTCGAGCAGAAAACGATCATAAGCGGCCCGCTCTTCCTCGCGCTTCTTCAACTCGGCTTCGCGCGCCTTGCGCTCCTGCTCCGCCGCAACCTCTTCAGGCGTCATTTCACGCGCCTTGGTCTCGACTACTCGACCTGCCGAATTGACGATCTGACGCTCCTGCGGGGCGTACTTCGGAGGCACGTGGTCGCCACAAGCACGGCGACCGTTCTCGTCGGTCCAGCACACGATCCGGGTTGCCGATTTCTGCGCCAGCACCGGCGGCGCCAACATCAGCGCCACGATAAGGGCAAGGGCGACACGCGCATTCATGTTTCGGTCTCCAAATTCTCTATCCGACCGGCCCAGTATACCGGCGCGATCCTCGCCTCCAAGAAAACCGGATCGACGTCGTATTGACGGCTCCGGACGGTGCAGCCGCGTCGTTCACTCACAAACAAGAAGCGCGCAACGCTCAGTCGACACCGTACTGCGCCTGGTAGGTCCTGATCGCATCGATCGTCGTGGCGTCCGCCGCATCGCCACCCGCCAGGTACTCCAGCACGGTACGCACGTTGACCAGCGACACCACACGAATGCCGCTGTCAGCCTCCATTTCCTGCACCGCGGAGCGACCACTGGCACCGCGCTCCTGACGATCGAGCGCGATCACTGCCGCCACCGGCTCGGCGCCGGCGGCACGCAGCATTGCCACCGCCTGACGCAGCGCGGTACCGGCCGTCAGCACGTCGTCGACAATCACCACCCGCCCCTTGGGTACGGCGCCGACCAGGGTGCCGCCTTCGCCGTGGTCCTTGGCTTCCTTGCGGTTGTAGGCATACGGCAGATCCCGACCCTGTTCGGCCAGTGCGATCGCCACCGCGGTCACCAGCGGAATGCCCTTGTAGGCCGGACCAAACAGCATGTCGTATTCAATGCCGGCATCGGCCAGCGCCTGCGCATAGGCGCGACCCAGGGTCTGCATCGCCGCACCGCTGGAGATCTGTCCCAGGTTGAAGAAATACGGACTGTTGCGGCCGGACTTGAGTGTGAACTGACCGAACTTGAGCACCTGATGTCGCAGGGCCAGATCCAGAAAGTCGGATTGATAGGCGTGCATGGACTGTTGGAATGGTGAATCAGGGGATAATGCCGGCATTTTATGCCTACTGACACCGACCCGACGCTCATGCGCATCATCTCGCTGAACTGCAACGGCATCCGTTCCGCCGCCCGCAAGGGCCTGTTCGAGTGGCTCCCGAAACAAAATGCCGACATCCTCTGCGTGCAGGAGACCAAAGCGCAGCACCCGGACGTTCAGCACGATCCGCAATTCTTCCCCGACGGCTGGCATGTGCGTTTTCGCGATGCGCAGAAGAAAGGCTATTCCGGGGTCGCGATCTACTCGCGCCACAAGCCGGACACCGTGCTCGACACCCTCGGCGCCGACGAATTCGACAATGAAGGCCGCTATCTGGAATACCGCTTCGGCAATCTGTCTGTGGTCTCGCTGTATCTGCCGTCCGGTTCATCCGGCCCCGAGCGCCAGGCCAGCAAGGATCGCTTTCTCGAATTCTTTCTGCCGCTGCTGAAGCAGTGGCGCGCCAGTGGTCGCGAGTATGTGATCTGCGGCGACTGGAATATCGCGCATCGCAATATCGACCTGAAGAACTGGCGCTCGAACCAGAAGAACTCCGGCTTCCTGCCGCACGAACGTGCGTGGCTGGATACCCTGTTCGACGACGTCGGCTGGGTCGACGCCTATCGCGTCGTCCACCCCCAAACCGAAGGCGAGGCCTACACCTGGTGGTCAAACCGCGGCCAGGCCTGGGCCAACAACGTCGGGTGGCGCATCGACTACCAGATCGTCACGCCGGGTTTGCAGAACAAGCTGAAGGCCGCAAGCGTGTATAAGGACAAGCGCTTCTCCGACCACGCACCGCTGATTCTTGACTATGACCTCTGAACCCGCGGCAGTCGGCTGGCGTGCTGCGCTCGGCAGCTATGCCCGCCCGCAGGTCATGGCGATGCTGTTTCTGGGCTTCTCTGCCGGGCTGCCGTTTCTGCTGGTGTTCTCGACCTTGTCGGCGTGGCTGGCCCAGGCCGGAATCGAGGCCCGCACCATCGGCATGCTGAGCTGGGTCGGCCTCACCTATTCGATCAAATTCTTCTGGGCTCCCGTGATCGATCGCCTGCCGCTGCCACTCCTGACCCGCCTGCTGGGCCGGCGTCGCGGCTGGATGCTGGTGGCGCAATGTGGCCTGGCGGCCGGACTGCTGGGCCTGTCACTGCACGATCCGTCCACCCAGCTGGGCAGCATGATCGGTTTCGCGCTGTTGGTGGCTTTTTCCTCGGCGACCCAGGACATCGTCATCGACGCCTGGCGAATCGAGGCCGCACCGCAATCCGAACAGGGCGCAATGTCAGCCGCCTACCAGCTCGGCTATCGCATTGCCTTGCTCGTGGCCGGCGCCGGCTGCCTGTTCCTGGCCGCGGAATACGGCTGGCACCAGGCCTATCGCGTCATGGGCGCACTGGTGGCCGTGGGACTGCTGACCACACTGCTGATCCGCGAACCGGTGACCGATCGCAGCCGCATTCCGCAACTGGAACAGCGTGCCGAGGCGTGGATGCTGCGCAACGCGCATCTACCCATGCCGCTGCGGCATGCTGGCGCGTGGTTCGTCGGTGCGGTGATCGGCCCGTTCGTGGATTTCTTCGAGCGCAACGGACTCAGACTCGCGGTGCTGATCCTGTGCTTCGTCGGCCTGTTCCGACTGACCGACATCACCATGGGGGTGATGGCCAATCCGTTCTATCTGTCCGTTGGCTATTCGCTGAAAGAGGTCGCCGCAATCGCCAAAGGCTTCGGCGTCGCCATGACGATTCTGGGCGCGTTTCTCGGTGGTCTGGCGGTGGCGCGCTACGGTGCGACCAAGACATTGATCATCGGTGGCGTGCTGGTCATTCTGAGCAATCTGACCTTTGCGACCCTGGCTTATCTGGGCACGCCGAGCGTGACCGGCCTTGCTGTAGTGATCAGCGCCGACAATCTCTCCGGCGGACTGGCTGGCTCCGCATTCATCGCCTATCTGTCGGGCTTGACCAACACGGCGTACACCGCCACGCAGTATGCTCTGTTCTCTTCATTGTTCACACTGCCGGGCAAGATCGTCGCCGGCTTTTCGGGCTATGTCGTCGAGGCCATCGGCTACCCCTGGTTCTTCGTCTACACCTCGGCGCTGGGCGTACCGGCACTGCTGCTGGTGATCCACCTGATCCGGATCATGCCGCCACCTCGACCTGTCGCAGACGATTGAACACCGCAGCGAAACGGCGCGCGATGTCATTGTCGTCAGGCACGTCCCAGGCACGGCGATAGACCGGCAGCTCCAGGCGATCGATATTGTCAGCGCGGCCCGCGTGCCGTGCGCCCATCAGCTTCAGGTGCCGGATGACGCGATCGTTATCCGAGGCGACATCGTAGTAGAACGTGCCGATGCCGGAGGCATGCGCTCGCAGGTGCAGACACGCCTGCAGGACGAAACCGGCACCACGGCCCTGGTACTCGTCCGTGATGATGATCGCGACGTCGGCCGCATGCGGCTCACCGTTGATGCGGATGTAGCGCGCAACACCGATGCCCGGTTCCTCCGGGCGATCCAGATTCATCGCGCCCCAGGCGACGTGGTTGACCTGATCGGCATTGACCAGTCGCTGCAGTAATCCATCGTCGAGTTCGGCCACATCGTCGTTCAGATGTGGCAGGCGCCGTCGCCGCGCCAGCTGCGACATGCGGGCAAAGCCGTCGCGCAGACGCGAGGCGTCGTCGGCCCGAATCGGACGCAAAAACACCGGCAGGCTGTCGTCCAGCGTGTACTTGAACGCTGCCGGCAAGCGCGGCGTCCGCAATCCACTGATCAGCATGCTGCCATCCATGGCTGCCCCATCGAATCAGAACTCGTCCAGCTCGATCCGATCCAGTGGACTGTCCCAGCGGCCGCTGCGCACGCTCACCGCGTCGCGTTCGATCTCGTCGTAGTCCTCGGGGTCGAGGTCGAGCGCACCGGAATAGTCTTCCGGAGGTGCACACGGCTGTGCCGAAAGCTGGGTCCACATCTCGAAGTCGAACTCTTCGAGCGTGCCGTCAAAATGCTGCACCAGAACGAGTTCGCTGGGGATATCGATCCCGACGATCTCAAAGGGATCGCTTTCGGTTCTGAACCACTGCCCCACTGCGACATCACTCAGCCATTCCGCCACGAATCACCTCCTGCGCCGCATCACGACGCCTCGTCCGTTACGCGGTGGCCGTGCACGCGCACGACCATCGCGTTTTGTTCTACGCCGGTCGACCGAAGGCTTCAAGCGGTCAATGCGGACAACGGCCGCAAGCATCTGAATGCCGAGATAATGATGATTTCCAATGCACGGCGCGCTGCTGGCGCAAGAGCATGCTGGCCCTGGATCCGCGCTCGGACCGTCGACGATCGAAGCGGTGACAGTCGAACCCGCCCCCGACTTCAGCCACAATAGCCCGCGATTTTTACAGCGACGACGAACCGGACATCCTCGATGAACAAATTGGCAGTGGCATCGGTATATGCAGTCGCGCTAGCGCTGAGCGGCAGCTTCAACGCGGCTCAGGCCCAAACCGAAATACAGCCACTGACCCGGGAAGCGCTGGCGCAATGTGCTGAGCACACGCTGACGCTGCGGCGTGAGTCCGATCGGCTCAATCGCGAGAACGCTCAGATGGACCGCGAACGGGAATCCATCAATCAGCGCGGCGCGACCCTGAAGCAGCAACTGGCCGCCACGGGCAGCGTCGATCTGGAGAGCGGTCTGGCCCTGCATGAGCAGCGGCGCCTACAGCGCGAGGATGCAGTGGCATTCAATGCGCGAATCGAACAGCACAAGCAGCATATCGTCGCGCTGAATCAGATCAAGCGCGATTACGATACACAGTGTGCGGAACGCCCGTTCCGGCGTGCCGATCTCGACACCCTGACCGCGGCTGCGCGCGATGCCATGCAGCGCGGGCTGTCCGATGTGCAAGTGCCGTTTCTGTCCACCGAAGCCGCGGAAGATTGAACCTAGGGACAGGGAATCGTATAGCGCGCGTGAATCTGTTCGATCTGCTTGTTCACCGCAGCTGACAGCACGACCTCGGCGCTGGCCAGATTACTGCGCAGCTGTTCGAGTGACGTGGCGCCGATGATATTGGACACAACGAACGGCTGACCGGTGACAAAGGCCAGCGCCATCTGCGCCGGGTCCAAGCCGTGCGCACGCGCCAGCGCCACGTACTCGGCAATCGCCGCCTCGGCCTGTTCGCCGTTGTACCGCGAGAACCGCTTGAACAAGGTCAGCCGCGCGCCTTCGGGCCACGCACCGCCCAGATATTTGCCGGACAAAGCGCCGAACGCCAGGGGCGAATAGGCCAGCAGGCCGATGCCTTCGCGGTGGCTGAATTCGGACAGTCCGACTTCAAAGCTGCGGTTCAGCAGACTATAGGGATTCTGGATCGACTGGATTCGCGGCAGGTCGCGCTCGCAGCTCAGGCGCAGGTATTCCGACACGCCCCACGGCGTCTCGTTGGAAATCCCGATATGACGCACCTTGCCCTGCTGCACCAACTCGGCCAACGCGCCCAGGGTTTCCTCGATCGGCACCACCCCGTCTTCGTCGCGCGGCTCATACCCGAGCTTGCCGAAATAGTTGGTGCTGCGCTGAGGCCAGTGCACCTGATACAGATCGATCACGTCCGCCTGCAGCCGCTTGAGACTGGTCTCGCAGGCCGCCAGCACCTGTTCGCGATCCAGCCGCGGACCGCCGCGCAGATACGGAAACATGCCGGGTCCGATCACCTTGCTTGCCAGCACGATGTCCTTGCGCCTTCCGGTTTTCTTGAACCAGGTTCCGATATAGCTTTCGGTCAGTCCCTGCGTCTCGGCCTTGGGCGGCACCGGATACATTTCTGCCGTATCGAAGAAGTTCACCCCTGAGGCCACCGCCAGATCCATCTGCGCATGCGCTTCGGCTTCGGTGTTCTGCTCGCCCCAGGTCATCGTGCCGAGGCAGATCGCGCTGACATTCAGCCCGGTGGTTCCGAGCGCGCGGTACTCCATGTCCATCTCCTTGTTCGATCAGGCAGCGGCAGACGCGGCGTCGCGTCGCGCGATCAATTTGCTCACTGCCGGTTTCAGAATCAGCTCCAGCGCGCGTTCCTGCTGCAATCCGGGCGCCACCAGCGTCTGCGCGTGCGACTGGAACGCGCCGGGCAGCTCGCCGACCAGGGTCTCGAAATCCGCACGCACGCGGCTGTGTTCGTTGAAATGAATCACCACCAGGCTCTCTTCCGGACGCGGAATTTCACGCGCATCGAAAGGGTTGCTGGTATCGACCAGCGGTACACGCTGAAAATTGACGTCCGTGCGCGAGTATTGCGGCACGTTATGGTTCACGTAATCCGGCATGCGCCGCAGGATCGTGCGCTGCACCTCGTCCGGCTGGTAGCCGCGGTCCTCGGTATCGCGCCGGATCTTCTGGATCCACTCCAGATTGATCACCGGCACCACACCGATCAGCAAATCCATGTGCCGCGCGATATTGATGTCTTCGCCGACATAGCCACCATGCAGGCCTTCGTAGAACAGCAGGTCGGTCACTGCGGGCAGGCGTTCCCACGGCGTAAACGTGCCCACCGGCTGGCCGCTCGCTTCAGCCTCGGACTCAAGATGCAGGTAGTGACGAACCGACCCGCAACCGCTGTCGCCGTATTCACGCAGCAATTGCTCCAGGCGCTCCAGCAGATTGCCGGACGGTCCGAACAGTGAAAAATTCTCACCACGGATACGCGCGCGTTCCAGTGTGCGCCGCAGCTGCTCGCGGTCGTAGGCATGAAATGCATCACCCTCGACTTGCGCCGCGCGCAGGTTCAGCGCCTCGAACACCCGCAGGAACGCCCGCACCGCCGTGCTGGTGCCGGCGCCACTGGATCCGGTAATGCCGATAATCGGGTGCTCGACAGACATAGGCTCATGCCTTGGGGCGGACCGTCGAGCCTACCGGAGTCCGCGTTACGAAGGAATGTCGGCCGGCCGCGACACGTCCGAAGATGCGCCCAGAAGCGCGCTTAAACCCGTGCATAGGCGAGATCGAACACGGCATGCCCAAGGCGCTCGCCACGCTGCTCGAACTTGGTTTTCAGGCGCTCAGGGGGGCGCGGGACATAGGTTCCGTCGTCCGACAGATTGCGCAATCCGGGCTCGGCATTGAGCACGGCCAGCATCTGCTCGGCATAGTCGGCCCAGTCGGTTGCCAGCCGCAGCTGCCCGCCCTGTTTCAGCCGCGACACCGCCAATTGCGCAAATTCCGGCTGGATCAGACGCCGTTTGTGGTGCTTTTTCTTGTGCCAGGGGTCTGGAAACTGGATCACCAGCTCGTCCAGACACGCGGCCGGCAGCCAGTCCCGCAGCACCTCCACCGCATCGTGACAGGCCACGCGCAGATTGTCGGCGTTGTCTGCCGCCGAGCGTGACAGCAGCCGCCCCACGCCGGGCCGATGGACTTCGACCCCGATGAAATCACGCTGCGGCTCGGACACCACGCGGCTGTACAGGTAGTCGCCCATGCCGAAGCCGATCTCGAACGTGACCGGCGCGGTGCGTCCGAACAGAGTCACCAGATCCAGACCGACGGCTGGCGGTTCCAGACCGTAGCGCGGCCACAGCTGTTCGAGTGCGCGCTTCTGACCCTCGGTCATGCGACCTTCGCGCAGCACGAACGATCGGATCCGGCGCGGATGGGAGACGGCGGCTTCAGTCGGGCTCATGGGTTTGCATCCAGCGCGCCATCGTCTGCAGATCGGGATGCAGGCTTGCCCGCAGTTGCTCGATCACGCGCGCGCGATCTGCGGCGGTCTTGTTCTGATTGAGTTTGAATTTGGCTTCGAGACGCGAAATCGGCAGCCGGAACGCCACGATGTGATCAAGCTTGGCATCCAGCTGCGGGCCTTCGATCTGGCGCGCCCACGGCGCGGTGTTGTCGGCCTCGAACACTGCGGTGCTGCGATCCAGCAGCGCGCACTTGTCGTTGCGCGCCTCGATCAGCTGCGGCAGCCCATGCGCATGCACGGCAGCGTAGTTCCAGGTCGGCACTTCGCGCTGCGGCTGTGCGTACCAGCTCGGGGAGATGTACGCGTGCGGGCCGTTGAACACGGCCACAGTCGTGCCCTGCGCAAACGCCTGCCAGTGCGGATTGGCGCGTGCCATATGGCCTTCGAGCACCCCATGCTCACCCCCCGCGCCCCACAGCAGCGGCAGGTGCGTGATCTGTGGCGCTGCTTCGGCATGCGTCGTGATCAGCACCGAAAACGGATACGCACACAGCAGCGCGGTGACGTCGTGATCCGAAGGCGATGCAAAATGGCGCGGCGTATACATGCAGAGCGTCGACCGCGCGCAGCCTCAGTACGGCAGACCTTCGGCCGGCGACGACGCACTGGCAAACCGGCGCCGCGGCATGCGGCCGGCACGAAATGCCTCGCGACCGGCTTCGATCGCTTTCTTCATCGCACTGGCCATCAGCACCGGATCACGCGCTTCGGCGATCGCAGTGTTCATCAGCACGCCGTCGCAGCCCAGCTCCATCGCGATCGCCGCGTCGGACGCGGTACCGACACCCGCGTCGACCAGAATCGGCACCTTGGCGTTCTCGACAATGGTCAGGATGTTGTACTTGTTCTGAATGCCCAGGCCGGAGCCGATCGGCGCCGCCAGCGGCATCACTGCAACGCATCCCATTTCTTCCAGCCGCTTGCAGATGATCGGGTCGTCGCTGGTGTAGACCATGACCTTGAAACCGTCATCGACCAGAGTCTTGGCCGCCACCAGGGTCGCCGGCACATCCGGATACAGGGTCTTGGGATCGCCGAGCACTTCGAGCTTGACCAGATCGTGGCCATCCAGCAGCTCGCGCGCGAGCCGACAGGTGCGCACCGCGTCTTCAGCGGTATAGCAGCCGGCCGTGTTCGGCAGGATCGTGTACTTCGACGGCGGAATCACGTCGAGCAGATTCGGTTCACCCGGCGTCTGGCCGATATTGGTTCTGCGCACCGCAACGGTGACGATCTGAGCGCCGCTGGCTTCGATCGCCGCACGCGTCTGCGCCATATCCTTGTACTTGCCGGTGCCGACCAGCAGCCGCGAGGCATAGGATTGTCCGGCAATGATCAGGCTGTCTTCCACGATGTCTCCACGCGGTTGACGAACCCCACAAAAAAGGCGGCCGCAGGCCGCCTGAGGGATTCGACGCAAATTCTGGAGCGGGCGATGGGAATCGAACCCACGCTAGAAGCTTGGGAAGCTTCTGTTCTACCATTAAACTACGCCCGCACGGCGGACGCGCATTGTAGTCCAAGCCCGCCCCTCCGGTTCAACATGTCGATCACCGTCAACGGCGAAACCCGCCCCCTATCCGCTCCACTGGCATTGCCCGCATTGCTGACAGAACTGCAGCTGGGCGAGCGCCGCGTCGCAGTGGAGATCAATGGCGAGATCGTGCCGCGCTCGCGGCATGCTCAGACAACGGTGCAGGACGGCGACGAGATCCTGATCGTGCACGCCATTGGGGGAGGCTGAGCCGACGCGCCTCAGAACCGCGCCGTCGCTCCCAGAATCAGGCCGGCGCCGGCCGCATCAACGCCCGAACCATGCTCGCGGTAGGCCTGGTCCAGCAGATTGCGCCCTTCGACCTGCAGATCGAGCCAGGGCCGCGCCTGCCATGAACCCCTGAGATTCACGGTCGCCCAGCCCGGCGTACCCTGCGGATCGATGCGGGTGTCATTGCGATCGTCATCGTCGAGACGTTCCTGCGCATCGGCGAACAGCACGTAAGCCTCGAGGCCCAGCGCATAAGGCAAGTCCATCGCCGCGCTGACCTGGCCGTTAAGCGGCGGAACGCGATTCGCCGGCGTGGTCGACTCACCGCTGCGCAGCTCCTGCCCGTAGGTCCAGTTCAGCACCGCGTAGCTGCTGAACGCGCCAGCACGCCAGCGTACCGCGCTCTCGACCCCCCAGTAACGCGCCTGCGCGATGTTGCGACTCTGCACTTCGACACAGCCTTCGGGCGCCGAACAGCCCAGCTCGCCTTCGGGAACCGTATTGCCAGTCGGCTCGCGCGACTCGATCCGATTGTCGTAGTCGGTGTAGAACGCGGTCAGTTCCAGCAGCAGGCCGCCCTGTGCCCAGCGCAGACCGCTGTCGATGCTGGTGACCGATTCAGGTTGCAGATCGGGGTTGGGCACACTGACCTGCTCGATCGCGCCACTGGGGCGCGGCCCCAGCGTACCGAGATCGAAGATGTTGGCTGCACGAAACCCGCGTGCGGCCGACGCGCTCCAGCTCAGCCGCGGCGTCAAGCGCAACAGAGAACCCAGCTGCCAGGTGACATCGTCGTCGCTGAACGTCGCGGCATCGCTGACATCGGTCGCGCTCAGATCGATTTCGACCCGGCTGTAGCGCAGGCCGGCGTCGAGCTGCCAATCCGGATGCGCCCACCACTGCGCGTTCAGATAGACGCCCTGCGTGTCCTGCCGCGCACCGTCCGGGAAGGTGCTGGTGGTCGGCTCGGTGACCCCGGTCGACACGGGCGTGCGCTGCTTGGCACTGTCAACCGTGTCGCTGTACAGATCCAGTCCGTATTGCAGACGCAAGTTCGGCGTCAGCGGCGTATGTGCCTGCAGCGTCAATCCGTTGAGCGTACTGCGATTCTGCTCGGTATCGATGCGGCTGCTGTTGGGTTGGCGCAGACGCTCATCATTGATGACCTGCTGCGCCAGATGCGCCTCGAATCCGTGAACCGGGCCCAATGCATGCCGATAGCGGTAGCGCAGATGGACGAACCGGCGATCGTTCGGCTCGAAGTACGACTGCACATTGTCTTCCGGTCCGCCGGGCCCGCCGGCAACGTCGAAATAGCGCGCCAACTTCGGATATTCGAAGAACTGGCCCGACAGCATCAGCTCGTGGGCATCCGAAGGCGCAAACAGCACCTTGGTGTCGTAGCCACGTGCCAGATAATCGGTCAGCGGTTCACGTCCGCCATCGCCGAGATCACGCTCGCCGTAGCGCATCACCGTATAGCCACCGGCGACCGAAAACTGCTCATTGCCGGCCGCAGCCTCGGCACGCACGACCCGCGACAGATCAGCGCTGCCGTACTGCAGACGCAGCTTGCCGGCGGTTTGCCAGTCACCGCCGTGGAAGCGGTACTCGGGCGTAAGCAGCTGCACCACGCCGCCGAGCGCGTCAGAACCGTACAGGGTGGCGCCAGGTCCGCGCTGCAACTCCACCCGTTCGATGTTGTAAGGATCGACCAGCGCAATGTACTGACTCGGCGAATTGCGGAAGAACGCGTTGTTCAGGCGCATGCCGTCAACCAGATGCAGGACTTCGGAGCCCTTGAGTCCGCGCACGATGATAATGCCCTGCCCCGGTCCTGAGGCCTGCAGAAACGCGCCGGCCTGCCCACGCAGCAAATCGGTCCAGGTCTGCGGCGACTGACGCTCGATCTGCGCATGGCTGACGACAGTGACCGCCTGAGGGACTTCGGTTGCCGCCGCTTCAGCACGACCGGCAGTGACCTGGACCGGAGCAAGCTCGGTCACTGCGTCCGCTTTGCTCTCGACCGCACCCGCGACCGGCGCGGAGGTCCCCACGACCATCGCAGCCGTCCTTATCCAAGCGCGCATTTCCAAGCCCCCAATGCTTTCCGACATCATGTCGGCATATCGATGCAGAATGTTAACCTGATGTTAGTGCACAGGCGTGAGGGACTTCCCGGCGCAAGACCGGCAGATTCCGATAGACAACAAGATCCCGCCCAAGGCGGCTCACAGGAGGGGGCATGCAGATCCTGATTATCGAAGACGATCGCGATATCGCTGAAGGAATCCGCGAATATCTGGTCGAGCAGGGCCATTCAGCGGAGCTGGCCCATGACGGGACCTCCGGCCTGCGCAAAGCCTGCACGGGCGGCTTTGATGTCATCGTGCTGGATCGGATGCTGCCGCGACTGGAGGGCATCGAGCTGTGCCGAAAGCTGCGCGCCAGCGGCTCGACCACCCCCGTGTTGATGTTGACCGCGCTGGGCTCCGTAGACGACAAGGTTGACGGCTTTGAGGCCGGAGCGGATGACTATCTGGTCAAACCTTTTGCATTGGCTGAACTGAAGGTCAGGCTCGAAGCGCTGTTTCGCCGCTCGGGCGGGAAGCAGGCAAACCAGCCTCTGCAAATCGCCGATCTGAGTTACGACCCCCAGACATTGCAGGCCGCCCGGCAGAACACTGTCGTGACGCTCAACCCGACCACACGCCGCTTGCTGGAACACCTGATGCGCGCCTCACCGCGGGTCGTTCCGCGCGGCGAGCTGGAGCATCTTCTGTGGGGCAACAAAGTGCCGAACGACGATATCCTGCGCATTCACATGCATGCGCTGCGCTCGGCCATCGACAAGCCATTCAAGGTCAAGCTGCTGCACACCATCCACGGGGTCGGATACCGTCTGGGCCGGGATGCGCTCTGACCTGAATCGTCGCGTCAGCCTCGCGCTGTTCGCGATGGCGGCACTGGCCGGCGGCACGGTCGCCATCGCTACGTGGACGGCGCACGCCTGGATGGAAGACACCGTGCTCGACGCCGTGCTGCAGCGCGAGGCGGCGGTGCTGCTGGCAACGCCGGCGATGGACGGACGCACACTCACCACACCGCAGGGGGTGTCGCTTTACCAGGCCGGCCCCAACGATGAATGGATTCCAGCTGCATTGCGTGCGTTGCAGCCAGGCACACATCGCGACGTGCACTTCGCCGGACACGTGTTTCACGTACTGGTCGGCAGTCGCGACAACGGCGATCACTACTACCTGACCTACGACGTCACCGTGCTGGCGCAGCGCGAATGGTTGCTGCTGCTCAGCCTCGGCGGTGCACTGGCATCACTCGGGGTGCTGTCCTGGCTGATCGGCCGACAGCTCGCCGGCCGCCTGCTGGCTCCGGTGGCGTCCGTGGTGCAACGCATCGGCACGCTCGACAGCGAACAGCTGCGCGCATTGCCGCAGCGCCCGCAGGATGACGAGCTGAGCGTCGTCATTGACGCCGTCAACCACCTGATCGCGGAAATCGAGAGCCGGATCGTGCGAGACCGCGCACTGGCATCGGCCATGAGCCATGAACTGCGCACTCCGTTGACCGCGATCCGGATCGCAGCGGAAACAATGAGCACGACGGAACCAGCAGACCGGCAGCGCGTTGCACGCATCCAACGCGCCATCGATGGTGCCTGCGCCACACTCGACACGCTGCTGGCAGTCACGCGCAGGCACGAACCTCCACGAATCGAGCGGGTCGCGCTGCACCAACTGCTGAAAGTCTGGGCCGAACCGTATCTGCCGCAGGGCGATCAACCACAGGTGACATGGAGCCTTGAACCAGTCGAGACCGAAATCGCCAACTCCGCGTTTTCGATCATTTTCACCAACCTGCTGCGCAACGCCCTGCGCGCCGCGCCCGAGGGCCATGTCACCGTGCGACTGAGCGCCGGATCGCTCTGCATCAGCGACGACGGCGAAGGCATTGATGCGGAGCTGCTCCCGCGCCTGTTCGAGCCCGGTACCCGCGGCCGCAGCGGGGGTAGTGGCATCGGCCTCTATCTGAGCCGGTTGCTCGCCGATGCCCAAGGCTGGAGGCTCGACGTCCGCAACACGCCGAATGGGGGCGTCGACGCGCATCTGCAGTTCGGTCGCGGTGAAGTCTAGGCGAACGTACCCACGTTCATCGGCCGGTCGGGTTCGAGCAGGTACACTGGGCATCCTTTTGCACACCGCTCGACGTACCGGATTGGATATGGCCAAACCTTTCAAGATCTTCCTGATCGTCGTCGGCAGCCTGCTGGCATTGCTGCTGATTGCTGCGGTCACGTTGCCGCTGCTGTTCGACCCCAACAACTTCCGCACGCAGATCGCCGAATCGGTCAAGAAGGAAACCGGCCGCGACTTCGCCGTCGGCGACATCCAGCTCAAGGTTTTCCCCTGGCTGCGCGTGGCACTGACTGACGCACGCCTCGGCAATGCCGAAGGCTTCGGTGATCAGCCCTTTGCTGAAGTCGGGCAATTGGGTGTCGGCGTCAAGCTGATGCCGCTGCTGACCGATCGCCAGGTCCAGATCAGCAGCCTGACGCTGGATGGCCTCAGCCTGAATCTGTCCAAGGACAAGAAAGGCCGCAGCAACTGGCAGGATCTGATTGATCGCCAGGCAGCAAAAGAAGAGCAGCCCAAGGTTGAAGTCGAAGCGCAGAGCAGCTTTGAGCTCAAGGACATCGACATTGCCGGCATCTCGATCACCAACGCGGCGCTGCGCTACAGCGACGCGCAGGCCGGCAAGGCCTACAGCGTCAATCCGCTGAATCTGGAGATCGGCGCGCTCAAGCCCGGCGAACCGTTCGACCTGAAACTTGGCGTCACCACCACGTCCGACGCGCCCAAGGCCACCGCCGAAGTGGAGCTGTCGACCCGCGTCACGCCGGATCTCGAAAGCCAGCGCTACACGCTTGACGACGTCGTCGCCAAGATCAAAGCCAAGGCCGACGACATGGGCCTGGAAGCCGACGGCACATTGAAGCTGCAGCTGATCGCCGATGTTGGCGCACAGGTTTTCAGCGTCAACGGCCTGGACGCGCAGCTGCAGGCCAGCGGCAAGTCGATTCCCGGCGGCACGCAGAAACTGAAATTCGGCGGCGCGCTGAAGTACGACCAGAAGGCGGACAGTCTGAGCTTCGACCAGGGCCGTGTCGAAGCCGCCGGCGTGGTCATGACCACCACGATCAAGGGCAGCGGACTGAGCGGCGAGCATCCCAAGCTGGCGGGACCGATTGCCATCGCACCGTTCTCGCCGCGCGAGCTGCTGAAAGCGCTGGATATCCCGCTCGAAACCGCCGACAACGCCGCGCTGTCGAACGCCAGCCTGAAAGCCAACTACAGCGGCAGCTTCAGCAGCGCAGCGCTGGACGGGCTTGAACTGAAGCTCGACGACACCAGCGTCAACGGCCGTTTCGCCGTCACCCGTTTCGACACCCAGGCACTGGAGTTCGCGCTGAAGGCTGATGCCATCAATGCCGACCGCTACCTGCCGCCCAAGGCCGAAGGCGAATCCACCGACAAACCGGCCGGCGACGACAGCGACATCAATCAGATCAAGCTGCCGACCGAGGCGCTGGAAAAGCTCAACGCCAATGGCACGCTCGATATCGGCCAGCTGACGCTCAACAGCGTGAAGATGAGCGATGTGCGCCTGAAACTGAGCGGTGGCGGCAGCGCCCCGCGCGTGCAGGATCTCAGTGCACAGATGTACGGCGGCACGGTGAAACTGAACAATCGCTTCGCGCCTGGGCAGAAGACCCCGAGCTACGCGCTGAAAACCGATCTGAATGCGCTCAACGCCGCGCCCTTTTTGCTGGACCTGCTGGGAAAGGACATCGTCAGCGGCCTCGGCAATCTGAAGCTCGACCTGACCAGCAGCGGACAGACCGTGGGTGAACTGCGTCAGGGCCTGAACGGCAGCATCGCCTTCAAGCTGCAGAACGGCGCGGTCAAAGGCTTCAATCTGGGCCAGATCCTGCGCCAGGGCCAGGCCCTGCTGGCCGGGCAGGCGGCTCCCGCTGAAACCGGCGCCAAGGAAACCGACTTCGCTGCATTCAGCGCGTCGGCAAGCATCGTCAATGGCATCCTGCGCAGCGACGATCTGGCGGCTGCCAGCCCACTGTTCCGCATGGCGGGCAGCGGCCAGATCGATCTGGTCAAGGAAACCATCAACTACGTCGCCAAGCCCACCGTGGTCGAAACCTCGACCGGTCAGGGCGGCAAAGGCCTGGATCAGCTCAAAGGCCTGACCATCCCGATCAAGCTCAGCGGCAATCTGTTCTCACCCAAGTACAAGCTCGACATTGAAGACGCGCTGAAAGACAAGGCCAAAGACCAGCTGAAGGACAAGATCGCTGACGAGCTGAATCTGCCCAAGGGCGAGAACTCCGAGGAACAGATCAAGCAAAAGCTCAACGACAAGCTTGGCGACCTGCTGTTCGGCAAGAAGAAGAAACCCAAGCCTGTGGAGTCCGAGCCTGCGGTCGAACCTTCCAGCGACGCCGCGCCTGCGGCGGACGCTGCGCCGGCAGGCGCCAGCGCGCCGACGCCCTGATCTTGATTCTCCGCGCCCAGTGCAAGCGTCCGGCGCGGTGCTGATCCTGATCGCGTGTGCCGGCATGCTGCCGGCACACGCCGCGTCACTTGAGCACCTTGATGTCCAGCGCGACAACGCGCGCTATCGCCTGCAGCTGTCGGCGCGACTGGACGCGCCCATGGAACGCAGCTTCGCGGTGTTCAGCGACTACCAGAAGCTCCCCCGGATCAACGATGCCGTCGAGCACATTGAATTGCGCGATGGCGCAACGCCGCCGGCCCAGCGCCTGTATACCCGCGTGCGCGTCTGCGTCTGGCTGTTCTGCACCCACCTGGATCAGGTGCAGGACATCCGCAGAGCCGATCGCGACAAGACCCTGGGCCTGCACGCCGACGTGCTGCCGCAGCTGAGCAACCTGCGCTACGGCGTCGCCGACTGGCGCATGCGCGATTGCGCGGGGCAGACCTGTCTCGAATTCGACGCCGAACTCGAACCGGATTTCTGGGTGCCCCCGCTGGTCGGCCCCTGGGCCATCGGGCGCGCGATGCGCCGTGAAGCGATACAGACTGCGCAGGGCATCGAACGGCTCGCACAGCGGGGCAACACGCCATGAGCACGTTCGCCGACAAACTGCTGACGTGGTTCGATCAGCACGGACGCCACGATCTACCGTGGCAACATCCACGCGCACCGTATCGCGTCTGGCTGTCGGAAGTGATGCTGCAGCAGACTCAGGTCGCCACGGTCATTCCCTACTTCGAGCGCTTTCTCGCGCGCTTTCCGGACGTCGCGCAACTCGCGGCCGCGCCGATCGACGACGTGCTCGCGCTGTGGGCGGGACTCGGCTACTACGCCCGCGCGCGCAATCTGCACCGCTGTGCGCAAAGCGTAGTCGAGCGTCATCAGGGCGCCTTTCCGGACACGCTGGATGCGCTGACCACACTGCCCGGCATTGGGCGCTCCACCGCCGCGGCGATCCTGGCGCAGGCGTTCGGCGCGCGCGAAGCCATCCTCGACGGCAACGTGCGCCGCGTCCTCGCACGCTACGGCGCCGTCCCCGGCTGGCCCGGCGATGCCGCCGTACAGAAGAAGCTGTGGGCGCTGTCCGAATCACTGCTGCCGCATGCACGGCTGGCCGACTACACACAGGGCTTGATGGACCTCGGCGCTACCGTCTGCACCGCGCGCAAGCCGGCGTGCCTGCTGTGCCCGCTCGCCGACGACTGTGCCGCACGCCAACTCGACAGCGTCGCCCGGTTCCCGCTGCCCAAGCCGAAGCGCGAACGTCCGCAACGCAGCGCACGCCTGTTGCTGGCCGTGGACGCTGATGGTGCGCTGCTCCTGGAGCGGCGCCCGCCAATCGGCATCTGGGGCAGCCTGTGGTGCCCACCGCTGCTCGACGACACCCGTCTGGCATCCGGCGCCTGGGCCGACGCGTTGCTCGCGCCTGACGCCGAAGCGTTGCCGCCGCTGCATCACGCCTTCACCCATTTCGACCTTGAGCTGCAGCCGCTGCGGGTACGTCTGCACCCGCGACCGCAAATCGCCGAATCGGACACACGGCGCTGGGTTACCCTATCCGACCTCGATGCGCTGGGCCTGCCGGCTCCAGTGCGCAAACTGATCGAACGCCACTACCGCACAGAACCGACATGAGCCGTACCGTCCATTGCATCAAACTCGGCATCGACGCCGAAGGTCTCGACCGCGCCCCGCTACCGGGTACGCTCGGCGCACGCATATTTGAACAAGTCTCCAAACAGGCTTGGCAGGACTGGATCGCGCATCAGACGCGCCTGATCAACGAGTACCGGCTGGTGCTGGCCGAAGCCAAGTCGCGCAAATTTCTGATGGACGAGATGGAGCGCTATTTCTTCGGCGACGGTCAGGTTTCGCAGACCGGCTACGTACCGCCAGCGAACTGAGCCAGCGTCGCTTACGCAGGCACCCTGCATCCCGCTCATCCCGTTCGGGTCGAGTGCCGCGCGAAGCGCGGCGTATCGAGACCAGTGTTCGCCAGTCGCCCGATGGCGGATTCAGGCTAGACCGCGAACAGAAACAATCCGAACCAGCTGTTCGGATCCAGCCAGCGTGCCTGCGCACGCCAGCCGGCAGCGGAAGCCAGCGCGCGCACCGACTCCGGCGTGTACTTGTACGAGTTCTCGGTGTGGATCGTCTCGCCGCTGCGAAAACGCACGGTCGTTCCCGCCACACTGACCACCTGATCGCGCGTGCTGCGCAGATGCATCTCGATGCGATGGCGCGTGTCGTCGTAGCGCGCGAAATGCGCAAAGCTGTCGAGATCGAAGCGCCCGCCCAGCTCACGGTTGATCCGCACCAGCAGATTGCGGTTGAACGCCGCAGTCACACCGGCAGCGTCATCGTAGGCACGCTCAAGAATCGAAACGTCTTTCTGCAGATCCACGCCAAGCAACAGCCGCCCACCCTCGCCCGCCAGCGTGCGGAATCCCGCCAGCAGCTGACGTGCGGCCGACGGCTCGAAATTGCCGAGCGTCGAGCCCGGAAAGAACACCACCCTGCGCGTCGCCGCCGCGGTCACGCGCGGCACCGAAAACGCCTGTGTGAAGTCCGCCGCGACCGGCAACACCTCAATCAGCCGAAACCTCTCACGCCAGCCACGCGCGACTTCGGCCAGATACCCTCCGGAGATGTCGACAGGCACGTAGGCCGCCGGGCGATCGAGCGCCTGCAACAGCAACTGCGTCTTCTCTCCGCTGCCGGCACCCGGCTCGATCAGGAGCACGCGCGGCCCCAGCGCGTCGGCCATCGCAACGGCATGCTGCTGCAACAGCGCCCGCTCGGTGCGAGTCGGGTAATACTCCGGCAGCTCGCAGATGCGCTCGAACAGCGCCGAACCCGCCGCGTCATAGAAATATTTCGACGGCAAAGTTTTCGGCGTTGCCGACAAACCCGCAATCACGTCCTCAAGAAAAGCGCGATCAACATCTGCGTGCACCTCGGTGCACGGTGCAGGCGAACTCATGCTTCACCATCCCGCGCCAGGCGCAAGCCGGTGAACTGCCATTGCGCAGACGCCGGGAAGAAGTTGCGATACGTCGCGCGCACATGCCCCTCGGGCGTTGCACAGGAGCCGCCGCGCAGCACAAATTGATTGCACATGAATTTTCCGTTGTATTCGCCGATCGCACCTTCGGCCGTGCGGAACCCGGGATACGCGGCATACGCACTGGAAGTCCACTCCCACACCGCCCCGCAGCGCAATCCGTCGGCCGCGGACAGCACGGGCGTCAGCGTGTCACCCGGCGCGTAGGCGTCACTCCACACCGGCGCAAACGCAGCTTCCCATTCAAACTCCGTCGGCAGGCGTGCGCCGGCCCAGCGCGCGAAGGCATCCGCCTCGAAATAGCTCAAGTGACTGACCGGAGCATGCAGATCCAGGGCCTGCTCGCCGTAAAGGCTGAACGTGGAATCCAGCGACGCATGCCAGTACAGCGGTCGCGTCCACTCCTGCGCCTGAATCGTCGCCCAACCTTCGGACAACCACAGCAAGGCCTGCTGATAGCCGCCGTCGCGAATGAATTCGAGGTACTCGCCATTGGTGACCGGCCGCAGCGCCAACTGCGCCGCGTTCAACCACACACGGTGCTGCGGGCCTTCGTTGTCGAAGCTGAACCCGTGACCTTCATGGCCAACCAGACGCAGCCCCGGCTCCAGCGTCAGCCAGGCCTGCGGCTGCTGCGCAGACATTGGCGGTGCGCGATCGGCATATGCCGGCTGCATCGGATTGCAGCCCAGAACGTGCTTGAGATCCGTCAGCATCAACTCCTGATGCTGCTGCTCATGCTGCAGACCCAGCTCGATACGCTCCGACAGACTTGCCGCGACCGCAGCCCCTGCCAGACGCTGCATCCACGCGTCGACATGCGCGCGATACGCCAGCACTCTCTGCAACGATGGCCGTGTCAGCAAGCCGCGCTGCGGACGCGGATGCATGCGCCCCACGCTGTTGTAGTACGAATTGAACAGCCCGGCGAAATGCGGATCGAACGCCGGATACGCGCTGTCGCACACCGACAGGACAAAGGTTTCGAAAAACCAGCTGGTATGCGCCAGATGCCATTTGGCCGGACTCACGTCCGGCATGCTCTGAACCTGGCAGTCCTCGGCCGACAATCCGTCGATCAATGCGACCGATCGTTGGCGGACCTCCCCGTATCGCGTCAACAGCGAATCCAGCCCGTCGACGCCTGTCCTCAAACGGACATGCTGCATCGTAGATCCTGCGCAAGATTTCACCGCAGAGTAGCCGCCGCACCATGACAGGTCAAAGACGCGCTTGACTTGTCATGACCTCGCCGCTTTAATACCGCGCTCTCGCCCGGTCCTCGCTTACCGGGCGTCGGTTTCTTCAACGCTTGGCCGGGTAGCTCAGTCGGTAGAGCAGGGGATTGAAAATCCCCGTGTCGGCGG
Source organism: Nevskiaceae bacterium (assembly GCA_041555955.1). Classification (GTDB taxonomy): domain Bacteria; phylum Pseudomonadota; class Gammaproteobacteria; order Nevskiales; family Nevskiaceae; genus Solimonas. The sequence goes on along the minus strand of JBFFJL010000001.1, from coordinate 3,307 downwards.
TTCGATTCCGTCCCCGGCCACCATACGTTGATCCGTTACAGTTCGCACACGATCACCAAGCCCTAGAGCTATAACGCTTTGCGGCCTTGCAGTGTGCCGCTGACGTTCGTCGCAGTTCGCCGACATCCAGGGGTTGCTCGGGGTAGCTTTCGGGGTACATCACCCACCCTTTGAGAGTGTTACCCCCACCAATGGCGCTGACAGACACTTCGGTACGCAACGCAAAGCCACGCGACAAAGCCTACAAGCTGTTCGACGAAAAGGGCCTCTTTCTTCTCGTCAACAAGTCCGGCGCGCGGTGGTGGCGCTTCAAGTTCCGATTCGACGGCAAGGAGCAGCTGCTGTCAGTTGGCGTTTATCCCGATGTATCCCTCAAGGACGCCCGCGCGCGGCGAGATGAAGCGCGCCGACTAATTTCCCAAGGCATCAGCCCATCTGCGCACAGGCAAGCCCAGCGAGCCAGCCGAGCAACGCTCGTCTCCAATAGCTTCGAGGTCATCGCGCGCGAATGGCACTCGAAGTTCAAGCCGAAGTGGACTGAAGGTCACGCTTCGAAGATATTACGTCGGCTCGAACTGTATATTTTTCCGTGGATCGGCAAACGCCCCATCAGCGAAATCACGGCTCCTGAGCTACTAGCGAACCTTCGGCGCATCGAAAATCGTGGTGCCGTGGAAACCGCTCACCGGGCACTTCAGAATTGCGGGCAGATATTTCGCTATGCGGTGGCAACGGGCCGCGCCGAACGCGATCCATCGCAGGACCTTAAGGGCGCGCTCGCTCCGGCCACCTCCCGCCACCACCCTTCGATTACGGATCCCAAGAAAATTGGCGAGCTGCTACGCGCCACCGGCTGCTATCAAGGGTCATTCGTTACAGCATGCGCCCTTCGACTGGCGCCTCTCGTATTTGTTCGCCCTGGCGAGCTTCGGCATGCAGAGTGGTCCGAAATCGACTTGGCTGCGGGTGAATGGCGCATCCCTGCCCGGAAGATGAAAGCGCGAACACTTCATATTGTTCCCCTTTCCAGGCAGGCGATCGAAATCCTGAGCGAGCTACAACCGCTAACGGGCTCCGGGCTGTATGTGTTCCCCGGCGTGCGAAGCCGCAAACGCCCCATGAGCGAAAACACTGTCAACGCCGCGCTACGCCGACTGGGATACACCACCGACGAGATGACTGGGCACGGATTCCGGAGCATGGCCTCCACCCTGCTAAACGAGCAGGGCTGGAATCGCGATGCGATCGAACGCCAGCTTGCGCATGCAGAGCGTAATGATGTGCGGGCGGCTTACAACTACGCAGAACATCTACCAGAGCGGCGCAAGATGATGCAGGAGTGGGCCAACTACTTGGACAGCATCGCGGATGCTGGCATGCTCGGCGAATTAACTCAGAATAATAAAGCCGCATGACGCCCTTTAACGTGGTCCCCCTGTCGGACCTGTACTCCGATAGCACCTCCCAGCGCCTCGCGATTGACCGCATCCTGCAGGCAGGAGGAGGCAATTCAAACGTCTATATCCGAGCGCTCGGCGGCCATCACCCCATTAGACGTGTTTGGTGGAGCGGCGTCCCAGATCAAGGGAACCTCTGCCACAGTGGAGACGTGGTCGAACTCGATGCCATCGCCGAGGAAGAAATCGACGGGATGGAGTTCTGGCCACTACAACAAATCTACCTTCCTACGCTGGCACACAGAGGGTCAGTCAAAGTCACTTTCGTGTTCGTCAGGCCTCGCTATTGGTTCCTCGGCGAAGAGAATCCGGTCCCGAGCAACACAAGCGACAGAAAAGCTGTTGCAGACTACTTTACGAAGGAGGAAGACGACCTTGCTGCACTCTTCTTGGAAGACAGCCTGACCGTCCATCTTGACAGCATTTACGTCTTGAATACCGACGCAGGCGTATTGGCGCCTGCCGCTGGCGCGCACTACAAACCACCCACAGGCAGTGGAGCACTTGGCCCCTTTGCTCTTGCCAAACTCGCCATACACCATGCCGGTCTGACAACAGATCCAAAAGCGCACGACGCTCTAGATGAATTGCTTGGACAGCTTGCCAAAGAGGGCATCAATCTCAAGGCATCTAAGCGTTCGCTAGGTGACGCACTGCAGCGTGATGACAAGCCGGGCAAGCTGAACAAGTCGCACAGTGTCTTCAAGCTGATTCTCGGCGCCTGCTGGGTCATCGCTGATGGCCCTTCATGGCCGCCAACTGGGGCGACAATCAAGGACAAGCAAGACTTGCTCTGCACGATTGCCGGCAAAGCACATGCACGCCTTTCGAGTACTGGCATGCGCCTACCCTCCGTGGGAGCGCTGCAAATATATCTTGTCAACGGAGCACTCAGCGGCGCCGGCGGGGACAAGCTGATCGCTCAACGACCAGCACACAGCTAGCAGCTGCCAGCAAGTTCTCCGAAAACTCGCAGAAATCTGGCGGAAAACTCAACCGTTCGGCGTCGCTCTTTCTCGGACTATAGCGCTCCCAGCAATGGTGCTGAGGAACGACAACCGAAAGGAGTGACAATGGATACCATGAGTACAGCAGCAACCCTCTGGCGCCTGCCGCAGGTCCGCAATGAAATCGGGCTCGGCAAGACCGCCATCTATCAGATGGTCCGCACTGGCCAGTTCCCCCGCCCTCGACGACTCGGCGCACGTAGCGTGGCATGGCGCCGGAAGGATGTGGAGGGCTGGATAGCCAGCCGCCCGACGACCGAGCCGACGACAAACGGGGAGGCAGCGCGATGAGCAATGTATTCATCACCACCGCCTCGGAGCGCGATGACCTGATCGGGCTGACAACCCGGCGCGATACTCGATTCATTCATGGCTGGCGACTTGACATCGCACTCCGCCTCGATGGGATCGTAATCACGTCCCAGCAGCTGGACAGCGACGAAGTCACCTTCGTGGAGCTGGATGCCAACGACATCGAATCCTCCACCGCCTTCGCATTCGAGGACTTCTCTTGCATGGGAGGCAGCGACGGCGAAGACGGCGAAGACGAGGCAGACGACGGGGTGGCAGCATGATGATCGCCGCTGTTGACGCCAAAGAGGTGGCATGGACAGAACCCGAGCACGTCGTCGACGGCGAAGAGCCCGAATGCGTGTGGTCCCATCACATGGACCTGCACCCGTTCTCGGTTCATCTGTACGTGAGCGGCGACGGGCAGTACCACATCTACGTGGCGTGTGGCTTTTCCACGGCGCTGAGGCTGCGCGGTCGCGTCGAGGACGGTCCCGGACCGCTCAGCAGGGCTCTGTATGGGATCGCTAAGCAACCGAACGATGCCGACAT